>JAPYOO010000606.1 GCA_029938135.1 Bermanella sp.
TTTCACGCCCTGAGGCACTCGTCAACTAAATATTGGCAATTAATGGTGACTTTCTATCTTTTAATGTCTGTAAATATTTGCTTTCTGAATATGGTGTTTTAGTCTTCCAACATCTAAATAATATACGTATCCATTTAAATGCTAAGCTCCTTACTGCTGCGTTATGAGAGTTACCTTTTGCTCTTTGTTGGTTGTAATAAAGACCTGCCCAAAATGAATAGGATTTGGATTTATCAGCCCATTCAATAAATGATTGTCTTAAGAACTTAGAACACTGCCAACGCCAATGCACCCAGCACTTCTTACCGCTTCTTTCTGTCACTGGTGCTATTCCTGCATACATTTGTACTTCTGAAGCAGTATTAAATCGGTCACGATTTTCACCCATGGCAACAAGTAACCTAGGACCGAGACATACACCTGTTCCTGGTAGTGAATTAAACAAATCTGCATCAGGCATTTCACTATAGATATGTGAAATTTCTATATCAAAATCGTGAATGGACAGGATAACCGTCTGAAGCTGCCTAGCAAGTGTCGCACTCAGTAATTCATGCGATTCTATGACAGCTTTATCATTCGTTAGAGGCGTAGATTTTTTAATTAAGTCTATGCGCTTTTCTGCGGAAGAAACTGCATGTCCACCATGGCTATGAAAGAACTTTCTTACGGTCGATTCATGAGCACGTTGAAGCTTTTGTAAGCTCGGCCAACGAATAATAAAATCCATAAATAACTTGGTATCACGATGAGAAAACCACGTAAGCAATTGAGGGTAATACTCTTTTAAGGTATTAATTAATCGGTTACTAAATCGTCGACGGTCATCGACTAAACGACGACGTTGTTCGACAAGAAAGGATAGTTTTCGTATCGACTCGCTTGCTAGCTTTAACGCTTTTATTCTGTCTGGGTATAGAACCATTAAGTCTAAAGCAAGTTGTGCATCTGTAGGGTCATCTTTAGCCCCTGAAGGTGAAAATGTTTCACGATACTTAGCAAGCATTGAGGGATTTATTGGGTATATAGTGATGAAATCATATTTTTGAAGGGCGTAAACAATTGGTCCCTTCGATAATTCAACTGAGACATGAATTCTACGTTTATATTTTTTACGTAAACCCATAACCCAGTCATCAATGGATTCTGGTGAGCTGCTAATCACATCAAATTTTTTGCTGCCATTTGGAAGCTGAACGCAAACATCATGTTTGTCACTAGCCCAATCGATGCCTATAT
>JAPYOO010000194.1 GCA_029938135.1 Bermanella sp.
TATATTTATCAAGTCGCATTCACAATTTACACCCAAAAGAAAATCAGTGGGGCCTCACTCTATTTGAAATAACCGCTTACCCAAACCACAGTATAACTTTACGTGCCCATACTACCAAGATTTCAAGGGGCTGAGTACTTGATCATGAAGTACCCTTCCCTAAAGCTGGACATCCATAATAGTGATACCGTTTGTCGGCGTCACTGAATGAATCCCGGTTGGCCAGAAAACCAGACGCACTGTATGCCCCATGGAAACAAAAGGGCATTAAGCTATTCTATCGCCTATCTGGTTTTGTTTTGTGCACTTAGGCAAAAGGCAATACCTGACCCTCGGGCCCTCGTAAAACGGATAGGTACGAAACCAGCCAACTGTTTCACATCAGTTTGAATTACTATTTATGTGCGTACAGAACAATAACGTGAGTGACTAGGTAGCCTATTAACGAAATTTTTTAATATGCAGGAAGAAACTGGCGGCGTGACCCGCACCAAGCTAGTGAACGTATTTTTACGGGGCACCCTTAGCTAATATTAAGTCGCTTTAATAAACGATGAAAATTACTTTTATCTAGCCCCAGCGCCTTGCCAGCCTTCGATTTATTACCCTTAAAATGCACTAAAGTTTGCTTAATGTAATCGGTTTGAAACGCATCCAAAGTGTCGCGTAAGTCTGCCACCCTGAAACCTTCAGCCTGATGGCCTGCACCGGTTTCTAAGATAGCGTCTTCTAAACGGTTAGGCTGCATCCTAGGCTCAGGCTCTAAACCCAAGTGCCAAGGTTCAATCACCGCTAAGCGCTCATTTGGGTTACGCGTGCCATTCGCTTTTAATGCAGCCCGGCTTAGCACATGTTCCAGTTCGCGTACGTTACCCGGCCAGGAATATTCCAGCAAAGCCTGCTGAGAATTTAAAGACAAAGCCAAGCTGACGTTACCCAATTTGGATTGCAGGCGACTTAAAAAATAACCCGCTAGCGGGGCAATATCTGCACCACGCTGGCGTAGACTGGGAACGGTAATGGGGTAAATACTTAGCCTATGATACAAGTCTGCACGAAAACGCCCCTGCGCTACTTCCTCAGATAAATCGCGGTTAGTGGCGGCAATAATACGTACATCTACTTTTAACTGGGCATCCGACCCTACCCGCTGAATGTCTCCCCCTTGAATGGCACGCAACAACTTAGCTTGGGCCGCCAATGGCAACTCACCCACTTCATCTAAAAATAACGAACCGCCATCGGCCAGTTCAAATTTTCCCGAGCGATTTTTGGTGGCACCAGAGAAAGCCCCACTTACATGGCCAAACAATTCACTCTCAATAAGGGCTTCGGGCAGGGCCGCGCAATTAACTGACACCATGGGGGATTCATGACGGTTAGACATCTGATGAAGGCTTTGCGCCACCAACTCCTTGCCCACTCCAGTTTCACCCGTCACCAGCACGGTAAAATCTGACTTGGCCACGGTATTGATTTCGGCGATAAGTTGTCTGAACGCCTTACTCTTGCCAACAAATTTAAAGTCGGCATCGGGTTTTGACATAGCGCGGGCCACTTCGGTTTGGCGCTCGGCCTTATGTGCAAGGTGCTCAATCAAGCCCGCAGTTTTAATGGCAGCCTCGGTAATGCGCACTAGGGTTTGCAACAAGTGCGGTTCAACGTCATCAAACGTACCCGGCGTAAGCGCATCTAGAGTAATCACCCCCCAAGGTTTTTCATCTATATATAAAGACGCGCCCATGCAGTCGTGCACGTGTAAGTGGCCATCAAGTGTGGGAATTAAACCATCGTAGGGGTCAGGGAGATCACAGTCTAGATCAAAACGCACGTACTGCCGACTGTGCATAATTCTGGCAAGGCGGGGTTGTTCTTCTAATAAAAAATGACGACCCAGCATATCACTGCCAAAACCATTCACGGCGCGCGGGATAAGCTGGTGCCCATCAAACTGCAACAGCGCACAAGCATCGTTAGGCACCAAAGTAAGCCAGGCATTCATGAGCCTGCGATAGCGCTCTCCACTGGACATGTGCTTAGACAAATCGCCTAAAATGTCTGCTAGCACGTTATATAAAGACGATTTCACTCACTCCTCCTTATGAACCCGCGTGTAAATAAATCAGCGCTATAATCACCAATACCTAATACAAAAGACTCACCGATTACACCACCATCAATATATTAATCAACATTACGACAAGACGGTAACTGTGCTAGTTTATTATAGACCAGCACAGCATCCCATTGTCCAATATGGCTAAATTACAGGCCTAAGATGAGCACCATCCAAAGTGGTTTAATCCACATATTATTAAGCGGCCAACGGATTTTTTCGAATAACCTTTAATGCCTGCTGCGGACCAAAAAACTCGAAGTGTGTTTGTGATGAAGGTATACCCAGGTCAGCGCCTATTTGCAGGGCGCTTTGCATAAACGGCTGAGGACCAAGCACATAAAACTCTACATCATTATTCTGACCAACATGCTGACTTACATGTTGCGAGGTTAGCCATCCAAAATCATCGGCATGGCCACTTACACCCTGCCGATCTTCAGACGAGGGTTCACTGTAAATAAAGGTTTTAGAAACTTGGCTGTGCTCTTTGACAATAGTATTCACCTTGTGAGCAAAAGCGTGGTCGGCACCGTTACGCGCACAATGAATGAAATGAATTTTACGGCCTATCACATGATGTCCAGCTATAGCCGCATTTAACATGCTAATCGCCGGAGTAATTCCCACCCCAGCGGTAACTAATACCAAAGGTTTATCATTATTTTTTAACGTGAAATCACCACACGGCGCGCTTATTTTTAATTCATCACCGATACTTATTTCATCGTGTAAAAAATTAGACAGCACACCACCCTCTTCGCGTTTAACGCTTATTTGTAGGGTGTTTTTTCCTGGTGCCGCCGACAAACTGTAATTGCGGCGCACAATTTTGCCATTTAATGACTGCACTAGGGTTATGTATTGGCCCGGACTAAAATCAATGACCGCTTGGTTGTCTTTGGCCTTTAATACTAGGGATGTAATTACATCACTCTCTTGATGTTTATGCTGAACGTCAAAACAACGCAGTCCCTTCCAACCACCGGCTCTTTGTTCATTGTGCAAGTACACCTCTTGCTCTACCCCCATGAGAATATCAGCCAGTTGCTGATATGCCGCCCCCCAAGCATCCAAAATATCATCATTAATAGCATCGCCTAGCACCTCAGCAATAGCCGCCAATAAGCATTCACCCACCATAGGGTAATGCTGGGGTAAAATACCCAACGAGCAATGTTTTTGCGTAATTAAGCGCACCGTATCAGTCAACGCCTCCAATTTATCCAGATGCTTAGCGTAAGTAATGACGACACTGGCTAAGGCTTGACGCTGAGTGCCCTTGGCTTGATTAGTTTGATTAAAATATCCTAAAATCTCAGGGTAACGCTGAAAAAGAATAGGATAAAAGCAGCCCGTTATATTCACGGCATGCGCTTCTACGGCGGGTAAGGTGGCATTTATGAGTTGTCTTTGTGGTGAGGTGATCATGTTTTATTCTCCAATGAAGGTTGTAAATTATTGTGCGTATTTAGTCGGATCTACTTGGTAATACTGGCTACGGTTACAACTGGACAGGCCCTAACGATCCAAATCATTGGGCAGAGCAGGAACTGATTGCTGTTTTGGGGGACGCCCTGAAAGGTCATCAACACAGCCCATAGTGGCCGCCCCATAGACGGCCATAACAGAAATAATAATAGAAAGGTTCATAGTAAGAGGCTCAATAATAATGAATACACACAGGGTTATATCAAGAGATGTGCCAACTTATAAGCAATTGATTTTAAAGGAGTTTTCTATTTAAAGGGTCTTAATGACAACCAGTAATCGAGGGTTAAAATGACAACTAATGTCAAATTAACAACCGGAGTCGCGAGCAATAATACGAACTAAAAAAGGGGAATATTAAAAGGATGAGTTTCTTATTGGTGTTTCTAATCTTAATAAATTCAGCGGGAGAATGTGGTAGTGACTTTGCATCACCCACGTAATTATTTAGAGGATGCGGGTAAAGCTGAAGAACAAGATTCGTAGATAGAGGCCCCGTTCATCAAGTTAGCTTGGCACTTGTACGGGATAACTACGGGGTTAAGTCTTACGTTGTGCACTTAGACAAAAGACAAAACCCCGTAACTTTCACAGTATATTCATTACATCAATTCAGAGCCTATTATTAACGCTTTATCAAGCGCGCTCAGTCAACTTATCGGGCTCACTTCCAAACATTTTATACATATTACTAATGCCAAAATCTTTCTGTTTCAGGTTGATTAAAAACTTTGCCGTGAATACGCCAAAAGGCATTTGTGCTACACCAGAATCGGTTCCTGTTGGTGTAATAATCGCAACCGGAGGGGTTTTATAAGGTTTTATTTTTTTACCTTGGGCTTTTCTCAGTATAGAGTCGGCCAACATGCCTCCCTGCACGCTAGCAAGATAACCGTGTTTATGATCATCCAGATCGGCACAATCCCCCAATGCATACAGGTTGTCAAAACCTTTAACCTTCATAAAAGAGTCCACTTTTATCAACCCCTTATCATCAAGCACATCCAGCATCTGGGCGCGCAAAAATTCGGTATTAGGCACCATACCCACACAGGTATAAACCCTATCGGCTTTAATGGTTTCGTTCGTGTTTAAACAGCGGTACTGCCCGCCTTCATTTTTTTGTTCACTCTTTATATTGAGAGTGAAGCGGCGGTTAAGTTTTACCTTCACGCCTTTCGCAGTTAATTGCTCTAGTGCTTTGCGTTGTGCTTTGGGCTTCATGCTATCTAACAATGCATCCCCTGAATGGGCCAGAGTAATCTCTTTATTGGGAAAAGCGCTGGCGATTTCACCCGCCAATTCAACGCCTACCCCACCACCCCCAATCACCAGCACCGAATTCGCCGCCGCAAGCGAGGCATGCTCATCCAGCATCTCCTGATTACGCCCAACATAGTCAAATTGTGAATTGGATTTGGCCAACGGAAGCGATGGATAGCGACTGCCCGAGGCGATAACCGCCTGCTTAAAACAGATAACATCACCATTCGCGAGCTTTGCTTCTTTATTATTCATAGACTCGATAGTGCCCTGAACAAAATCCCCACCCACAAAATCACGGTAGAGCTTACGCGATTGATTGCCCAGTGCTTCAGGGGCTGTCACATTGCGCAATACAGCAAAGGTCACCTCAAAATAATCCTTTCTATCCACTAAAGTGATGTTTACCCCCTTCTTGGCCAATTTTTGAGCCGTGGTTATGCCACTAAAACCACCTCCAATAATGAGTACATCTGTCTGCTTTTGCATATTCATCTTCCCGCTGCTGTATTTGTAATAATGCTGTTAAATAATGGAAATCGACTAAGTTGAAATACACTGTATCATTAGGGTAAATCTAATGAAATTTGATAAAATCAAATAAGATCTAATGTTTTATCTAAGGTGTTGCGATAAAACAGAAGCAGCTCACCTATAAGAGTAGCTCTGACACAGGAACCACTATGACCCTAGAACAACTCAAATCTTTGCAAGCAATCGTTGAGGGAGGCTCCTTACGAGCGGCTGCACAAAGCCTGAATCGCACTCAACCCACGCTGAGTGTCGCCATAAAGAACCTTGAAGACGAGTTGGGCCTGCAGATATTTGATCGAGACCAATACCGAAATACGCTGACACCTCAGGGTAAAAAATTATACGAGAAAGCCAAACTGGTTTTGGGGCAGGCCCTGTCTTTTAAAAATCTAGCCACGCAACTCGCTGCTGGCGAAGAGACAGAGGTTGGCATTGCATTTACGTCAGCGATTCCGGTTTCTCCTATTATTAGAACCATTCGCCAATGTAAGGAAGAATTTCCGGCGACTCGGCTGGCAATGTATTCTGAAAATGGAATGGGGCCTTTGGATCTATTAGAAAGTGGGCAGGCTTCAATTCTGATTATCCCCTGGCTTAAGAATAATGAAAAACTCGAATCGATCCACTTTATGAATCTGCGTTTTAAATCGGTCATCGCTGCCGACTCACCCTTGCTGCATGACTATGATGCTGTGCCCAAAGCCGTTATGAAAAACTATCCGCAGGTCATTATCAGTGGGCGTAAGTCATCCACGACTACCTTCGGTGTACTTGAAGGCGGAGATCAGTGGCGTGTGAATGATTTTCAAACTAAAAAAGAAATTATTATGCAAGGCATGGGCTGGGGCAGCTTACCTGAGCATTTAATAAAAGATGAACTAGCGCAGGGTTTACTGGCAGCTATTAAAGTTGAAGGAGACCCTGAGATGCCTAATATTGAATTACGGGTTGTGAGATTGGAAGGTGAACCGGTAGGGCCAGTTGCTCAAAGACTGTGGGAGTTATTTCAGAAGGGAGTTTCAGCAGAAAAATAAAAGGTCATACAAAGAAAATTAAAAACCTATCATAAAGACAAGGGCCAAGTCTTGCCTTATGTTCTTAGGAAAAAGACAAGACCCCGTAGCTTTAAAAATTGTATCTATATCCAATATTAATAGTT
>JAPYOO010000607.1 GCA_029938135.1 Bermanella sp.
TTTTGCAGCTCAGGGAGCACACCAGTGCATTCGGCATGTCCCATTTTTCCTAACGCTTCACTCATACGGGCCATTTTAGAATCTACGGCGTGCATGTGATCCAGCATGTTGTGAATAGAGCGTGCAATGGGGTCGGCCATTTCATCGGTCATGCCGTAAGCATCAAAGCCAATTTTGTCGGCCATGGCTTGGCGTTTACAGTGAACCTCGTCATTCGCTTTTGGGGTGATAATACGCGCTGGTATTCCCACTGCGGTGGCGCCAGCGGGTACCGCTTTCGTCACTACGGCGTTTGAACCCACACGGCCATTTTCACCAATTTCAATTGGGCCCAATACTTTTGCGCCCGCGCCAACTACCACGCCATCTCGCAAGGTAGGGTGTCGCTTGCCTTTGTTCCAGCTGGTGCCACCCAAGGTTACGCCGTGATACAGGGTAACGTTGTCGCCTATTTCGGCGGTTTCGCCTATGACAACACCCATGCCATGATCAATGAAAAAACGCTTACCAATGGTGGCACCGGGATGAATTTCAATTCCGGTGAACCAACGGCTTAAATAGCTAATAATGCGGGCGGGGTATCTTAGGCCGTGGGTCCAACACCAATGCGCCAACCGGTAATGCCACAGGGCATGAAGGCCTGGGTAAGTGGTTAGCACTTCGAAGGTGTTGCGTGCGGCAGGGTCTCTATCAAAGACACAAGCCACATCTTCACGGATATTATTAAACACTATCATTCCTATCTTTCTTTAATGACTATGCGTACTGCATAATCTTGGCATTTACTGCCTTGGTTTTACACATGTTGCTGTGAAAAACACTATCTCACTATCACGATTAGTTATCGTGATTGCGCTTTGCCATGTTCAGAATAACTTTGGCATCAGCTGTCTTGGATTATCTAGGCCTATAAGGGTCTAGAAACTCAATATCACCATTACTCTGACTTGTCGTGATTACCCTTAACTTTATTCAAAATGCCGCGCAGGATATTAATCTCAATTTTATCCGGTACGGCTCTTTGGAATAATCGGCGCAATCTTGGCATTAGCTGTCTAGGGTTAGTGGGGTCTAGAAACTCAATATCAACCAACGTGCGTTCTAAATGCTCAATAAAGCCATTAATGTCCTTTTGATCGGCTAGATCGTTATCCCAACTTACCCCCCAATCACCGCTGTAGTGTGCATCTAGTTTGTCTTGGCTATCTAGTATTGCCATGCGCATTTCGTAACTTAA
>JAPYOO010000608.1 GCA_029938135.1 Bermanella sp.
GGCGGCGCTGGCTATATTGGTAGCCATACTTGCATTGAGTTATTACAGGCAGGTTTCGAAATCGTAGTTGTAGATAATCTAAGCAACTCAAGCAAGGAAGCGTTAAAGCGAGTAGAAAAAATAACCGGAAAAAGTATTGAATTTATTGAAGGGGATGTACGCGACGCCCAACTATTAAATACAATATTTGCCAACCACAAAATAGATGGTGTCATTCACTTTGCTGGCTTAAAGGCCGTAGGCGAATCCTGTGAGCAGCCTTTACAGTACTACAACAACAACATTATCAGCACTATAGTTTTGTGCCAGGCCATGGATACAGCACAGGTTAAAAATTTGGTTTTTAGCTCATCAGCTACTGTGTACGGTGACCCTGAAACACTTCCCCTTACCGAAGATATGCCTTTATCGGCCACCAACCCATACGGACGCTCTAAGTTAATCATTGAAGAAATGCTAAGAGATTTACCCGAAGCTGACCGATTATTAAACACGTCTCCATGGCAAGTGGCCTTGTTACGTTATTTTAATCCAGTAGGTGCACATAGCTCTGGCACCATTGGCGAAGACCCTAGTGATACACCCAACAACTTAATGCCTTTTATTACTCAAACTGCCGTGGGCCGCCGCAAAGAGCTGTCCATTTTTGGTAGCGACTACGACACTATTGATGGCACTGGAGTGCGCGATTACATTCACGTGGTAGATTTAGCGAAAGGCCATGTAAAGGCCATTGAAAAATTACTGTCGGCAACCGGTATTGATGGCGTGCAAGCTTACAACCTAGGTACAGGGGATGGCATCAGCGTATTGCAAATGGTAAAAGCCTTTGTTGAAGAAAATCAGGTAAGCGTACCGTATAAGCAAGTAGCTAGACGTCCGGGAGATGTGGCCGCTTGTTATGCCAATGTAGATAAAGCGCAACAAGAGCTTAACTGGAGTGCACAATTAACGCTAAAGGATATGGTAAGAGATAGCTGGAACTGGCAAAACAACAACCCGGATGGGTATAACACGTAAGCTGGAAAAACCAGACTTTAGCGGTAAAGGCGTTTTGCGCCTTTACCGTACATATTCAGAAACCCGGTATATATTCGCGTGCAAGCACGCTCCTACGAAAAACAGGCTTTAAAGCAGCACTAAATTATTGCTATTAATAAGCTCGGCGTCATCCATATAACCTAAAATTGACAGTATATCGTTACTGTCTTTTTGAATGATTTTAGCGGTATCTT
>JAPYOO010000195.1 GCA_029938135.1 Bermanella sp.
TCCAAAGGCCCAGTCGTATTTACCGTCAGCCAGCTAAATCGCCAAAGCAAAGAGCTATTAGAAACGTATTTGCACCGTGTGCAAGTCAGCGGTGAAATTTCAAACTTAGCGCGCCCTAATTCTGGCCACTGGTACTTCACCTTAAAAGACCAGCGTGCTCAAGTGCGCTGCGCCATGTTTAAAAGCCGCAGCCAATCGGTGAAGTTCACCCCTAAAGAAGGGGACCAGGTATTAATACATGCGTCTGTTAGCTTGTACGAAGCACGCGGTGACTACCAACTGATTGTGGATAAAATGGAAAGTGCCGGTGAAGGCGCGTTAAAGATTGCTTTTGAAGCCATGAAAGAGCGCCTTAATCAGCAGGGCTACTTTAACCAAGAATACAAAAAGCCCATCCCTGCCCATCCCAAACACATTGGCATAGTCACCAGCCAAACGGGGGCGGCGGTAAAAGATATTATCTCGGTGCTTAAGCGCCGCTTTCCTGCCTTGCCTATTTCAATTTACCCCGCGCAAGTTCAAGGCAGTTTAGCCGCGGGTCAAATCGTTCAAGCCATTGACCGAGCCAACCGCGACGCCATTTGTGACGTGCTTATTGTGGGCCGTGGTGGTGGTAGTCTAGAGGACTTGTGGCCTTTTAATGAAGAGATCGTGGCGCAATGTATTTTCAATAGCACCATTCCCATTATTAGTGCCGTGGGCCATGAAGTAGATACCTCTATTAGTGATTTTGTGGCCGATTTACGCGCTCCTACCCCTTCGGCTGCTGCCGAACTGGTGAGCCCTGACCGCTTTGAGTGGTTAGGGCGTTTTGAGCAGCTGCAACGTCAAATGATTCGCAGCATGCAAAACCGCCTTAATGCCCAACGCTTCCAAGTACTGCAGTTAGTTAAGCGCCTACGTCACCCAAAAGACAAGCTGCAAGAAAACATGCAACGCTTAGACATGGCCGAGCTTAAATTAAATAATGCGATGCAAAGACGCTTACAACTGAACCTGCAAAAACTCACCAATGTGAGTGCTCGCTTACAGCAACACAAGCCCGATAAGCGCCTGGCCTTGTTACAGCAACACACCCAGCAACTTAAACAACGTCTTGAATTGGCCATCAAACAGCAAATAGCGTTATTGCAACAAAAGCTGGCCAGACAAGCTGAGGTCTTGAATGCTGTGAGCCCACTGAGTACTCTAAGCCGAGGGTACGCCATTGTAACCGACGATCTTGGGGTGGCCGTGACCAACAGCGAACAGGTACAAACCGGAGACACACTGCATGCACAATTTCATCAAGGGGCAGTTACCTGCACCGTGCAAGAAAAACAAGATGGTTAATACTATTGCAAAGACGGTGACTGGATTAGGGTTATTAATGGCAAGCTGCTTTGCACTGAGCCTGCCTACCTCAAGCTCGGTGCCTGGGGGCATCGTTAACCTTAAAATTGCCCCTGCTAGCGAACTACGTCCTCAGGTTTTTTATCGCGACCAGCCTGTGGCTATGAGCCGTCATGACGGTTTTTGGTATGCCATTGTGGGTCTTAGCCTTAATAGTAAGGCGGGCCATCACGAAGTCCGCGTGAACGGCCAAGGCATTCCTTTTAAGGTCACCCACAAAGATTACCCAGAACAGCACATCACCCTTAAATCACGTAAACACATCGATTTAAGCCCCCATGATTTAAACCGCCATCAAGGGGAGAAAAAATTAGCAGGCGCCGTATTTGACACCTTTGATTTATCGCAAGCCCCTGATCTTGCGTTTATAAAACCCGTAAAGGGCCCCTATTCCAGCCCGTTTGGATTAAAACGTTTTTTTAACGAGTCGCCCCGCAAGCCGCACAGTGGCCTAGACATCGCCGCCCCTACCGGCACACTGATTCAATCTCCGGCCGCCGGTAAAGTCGTGTTAACCGGTAATTTTTTCTTTAATGGCAACGTAGTGTACATGGATCACGGGCAGGGGCTCATCAGCATGTTTTGCCACTTAAGCGAGATATCCGTGGCCAAAGGGGACATGTTGAACAAAGGCCAAACACTGGGGAAAGTCGGCGCTACGGGCCGTGTTACAGGCCCTCACCTACATTGGTCGGTGAGTCTTAACAATGCGCGCATTGATCCCTTGCTACTATTACCATCCGAGAGGTAGCGAGCCTTTCAGCATTGGCCTATGCCGGAGTAGCTCGTAAACAGGCCTTTTATTGCAGCTCTACCTTCGATTCGATTATGGGTATAATACACATTACCCACTAACGAAAACCGATTGTATAGGAGGCTGCCATGGATGAATTTGACGACTTTAAAACCGCCATGGGTGACGTGACGCCGCTTAAAACCCAGCCACGAGTACAATTAACAAAGTCCCATCGAGACATCCAATCTACGCTAGTACGTCGCCAAGCCGCTATTGCCATTGATGAGACCAACAACAACCACCTAAGTGATAACCATGTAGAAATGGTAGACCCACAGGAGGTATTAAGTTTTCGCGCCAATGGGCTACAAGACGGAGTATTTCGTAAATTGCGCAAGGGCAAGTATCCACTGGATGCTCGTCTAGACCTACATCGCAAAACCGTAGAACAAGCCCGAAAAGACGTTTATGACTTTATTGACGACGCTAAGAAGTATGAGCTACGCACTTTAATTATATTACACGGCAAGGGAGAAAAAGAGGCCAAACCGGCATTATTGAAAAGCTGGATTAACAAGTGGCTGCGGGAACTAGACGATATCTTAGCCTTTCACAGCGCTCAACAGTTTGACGGCGGTACCGGCGCCGTTTACGTAATGCTGCGAAAAAGTGAAAGCCAAAAGCAAGCCACCCGAGATTTACACGGCATTCGCCACATATAAGAGCTGCACCAAATTTACCCTACCCTCACCTTGAAAGCCCTTTGCACTGAACTACAGTTAACTAAGATGCATTTGAGGTTTTTATGGCACATCCCATTAAACGTTTTTTTTCGCTAGGCGCTCAATCAGATCTTAAAGAGATGAGCGACCGCATTAAGCAACTAGAAGCAGAAAAAAGTACCCTGAGCGATCAAGTTATAAACATTGAGTTGGCCCTGACGGCTGCGGATGAGTTACGCCATCACATTGGTGATTTGTCGGACGAAAATCAGAGCATGAATTCATTGTTATTTAAAACGGTGGCCAGCGTAAATGACATCCATGATTTAGTGAATCAAAACGCCGAGGCACTGGGCGCTGAGCGCTCACGCTTAAAAGACAGCGAAGCGACCTTTGACCAAATTGGCATCATCCTGCAACAAGTGGGCACTAATCTAAATAAAATTAACAGTCGAGCCTCCAGCACAGCTGAGCAAATGGGCGACTTAAGTGAGTCGGCTTTAAAGATCAATAACTGTGTATCACAAATAGAAGGCATAAGTGATCAAACCAATCTACTGGCTCTTAACGCGGCCATAGAAGCCGCCAGAGCAGGAGAACAGGGCCGTGGCTTTGCTGTGGTCGCCGATGAAGTACGCACCCTTGCAGGCCAAACAGGAAGAACCACCGAAGAGATCGCTGGCATTATTAGCAAAACCAACAAATACATTGAAACCATTGGTGAAGGCATTGAAGGTATTCGTACCGATGCAGACAATCTAAAAGAAACCACTAGCACCATAGAAGCCTCGGTAAAGTTAATTACCGATTTATCACGCAACATGAACATTATTATTGGCCGCAGCACCAACGAAAGTTACATTCAGGTGGCCATGCTAAGTTTGACGGTGTTTAAGTCCCGTATCTATGAATTGATTGCAGTGAATGAAGTGACCGATGACATGCTTGTTAAGATACAGGACCACTCCAGTGGTCGTCTTGGGCAATGGTATTACCAAGGGTTAGGCCATAGTACCTTCGGCCACCTACAAAACTTTAAGGATCTAGAACAGCACCTAGAAAGAATGCACAAGAGCGCCCATGAAGCACTAAAGGCCAGCCAAGATGGTTTAGTTAAAAAGAAAATTAAACACCTAGAAGAAATGGACGATCATAGCCAAATCCTTATAAAGGGGATGTGTGGCCTAAACAATGACCTTCAGGCCATGGCACAGGCAGTAGTAGAAGGGGATGCTAACGAGGACGTTCTCTTTTAGAACGCCCCTTTTCTTGTGCCACGCTTTTTAAAAAAGAGCCATGCCACTCTACATTTTTCTGGTGCGATTAAGCCGTCATTAACTGTCTATCACGACGAGCCTGCACCAAACCACCCACAACAAAAGCCAACAGTAGCAATAGCACCACCGCGTATCGATCCCACTGAATTTCACTGGGAGATTCGGATTCTACCTGTTCCAGTTTTTGCCCTTCCACCATTTCATTTTCCTGAGCTTGGGCCTGCTGGCTGGCCAACTCTTGCTGAAGGGGAGCACTGGCACTGGCCAGTAACGCCTCTAAACCAAATCCTTTGGCAGTACTGGTTAAGTGTTGCTGAAACTTTTCATTATCACTAAAAACATTATGTGTCTGCTTAATCTCTAAATAGGTTTGCACTAATTGTTTTAGGGTTTCATCGTCAGTTTTCCAATACTCCTTTCGTTCAGCTTCCAGCATACGCTCTATCATTTGCGCCAAATTAGTGGGATTAGAATTTTCAAAAAACTTAACCATATCCATATTGTATTTATCTTTCACATACACTTCGGCGAATTCTTGCCATTGGGCATTGGTGACCCCTTCAGGATACATAACTGTCCAGCCCCAAAAGTTATTAAGGCGGTCTAACATCATGCTTGCGCCTGAATATCCTTCTTTTTGAGCCTCTTCAATCCATCGAGGGTGAAAACTTCTATTACGTAACTCTTTTGCCATGAAGCGATTAAAGCTTTCACTTTTGGCACTTTTTTTCTCACGTAAGTTAGAGATAAACATCTCAGGGCTTTTACCATCTATATTGCGAATAGCCAATGCCATACCACCAAAATACTGGAAGGGATCATCGCTAGTATTCATGCCGTATAGATTACTAGAGCGACTGAACAGCACAGCGTCTGTGCCAGACAAGGCCTTGTCATACAAGCCATCTACTTTATCACTCCAACGATTGCTATCGCTGCCGAAGGCATAACCCATGCGCTTTAGATATAAATCGCTAAGTTTACTGTCTTCTTCCCAAGTATCACTGGCCAAGGCCGTTCCGCCTAAACCACTGCCATAACTGCCACTGGCATTACTGAACAGGCGTACACTGGAAAGATATTCGGCTTCACTCTCTTCCATGCCTTCTTTTAATAACTGAGTTTTGAGAGCCTGCGTATTTTTATAGATGGAATTATTATCTTCTTTTAACTCAGCCACTTTCTCTATGGCCTTGGCAATCATTAACATCACATTAGGAAATGCATCGCGATACAAACCGGTGGCCGATGCCACTACATCTACGCGCGGGCGTTTCAATTCGCTATAAGGAATGATCTCGGTGCCGCGTAAAAAACCATTTTGATCCCACTTGGGTCTGACGCCCATGGCCGCTAAGATTTGGCTTTCTAATACACCGTGATGGCGCATGGTTTCAAGCGACCACAATGAAAACGCCAGCTTGTCTGGGTATTCACCTTTTTCTTGGTAATGCTTAGCAATTAAATCTTCCACCAGTTCTTGACCCACTTGCCAAGCGGCCTTAGACGGCACTTTAGCCGGATTAAAACCCAGTAAGTTCACACCCGTTGGCACGGCGTCGTGTGCACGTACTGGGTCACCACCTTGGCCTACTGGCACAAACTGTCCGTTCAAACCCAGCAGCATATTTTCCATTTCTTGCTGACCCTGAATGCGTTGGGCAAAATCTTTGGCCTGAACTAGGTAAGCGGCCATCTCATCACTTACATCAAACGATTGCGCCTCTACTATGCTGGCCCACAACAACTTAAAACCCGGTGTATCATCCAACTGCACGACGTTATTGTCGGCCATTTTTTGAGAAAACAAATCTGGAACCTGCTGCAACGTGATTTTGTTTTGTTGCTCAAAATCGCTCGCGGCCCCTCGGAAGTCTGCGCCTAGCATTTGTGCCACCGTTGTCATTAGGTGCGGGTCATTCAAGGTCTGGCCATAGGTATGCACACCCAAGGGTTGAGACTCGCCGGACATGTCATGCATGTAGTCGTGTAACACATTAAGATAAGCATCAAAGTCTTTGGTTAAGTCTTCTTGGGTAAATTCCACATCTTCAAAAACATTAAGGCTAATGGACAAGTCGGTAATGTTTTGCTTCACCACCTCACGGGTTTTACCTTGGGCTAGGGTTAAATATTCTTCAATGAGTTCTTCCAACTCGGCCAGCTCCCCATAGTAACCTGCCTCGGCAAAACCTGGGGTCATGTGGGATAACATCACAGCACGGCCGCGACGTTTTGCCTGCATGGCTTCACCCACGTTATCCATCACAAACGGATAGACAATAGGGGTATTACCCACAGTTAACTGAGGCGCGTCATAGATAGACAACCCTCGTTCTTTCCCGGTTAACCACTCTTGGCTGCCATGGGTTCCCAAGTGAATGAAGGCATCGCTTGAATACTTATTCTT
>JAPYOO010000023.1:0-30036 GCA_029938135.1 Bermanella sp.
CAGTGAATCGCGAACAAGTGCAAGATGGTGTGCAACTTTTAGGCTCTTTAGTGCCCACTGTTATTCAAATAATGCTGGATACACCTAATGAAGACTGGGGGGATATATATTACCCCGTCTTGTAAGTAAAGGCGCCTGAAGATTACTTTTGGCTATTTTGATCGTCTTGAATCTCATGGAAGCTGCCTAATATTTGATGCAGTAATTCAATTTTCTTCAATAAGTCGGTGAGTAAGATCTCAAAGGCCGGTTCTTGCGGTTGGGGCAGATTTTTCAAATCGTTACTGGCTTCTTCCAAATAAGGGAGGAACAGTGTGGATTTAACCTTAAATAGGGTATTTGCGGAGAAGACTGCGCTAAAGCTGCCTTTATTCTCAAGCTTTAGTTCGGTCAATATTTCATCGGCTTTTTGAGCCAGTGGTAATATTTCTTTCAGGTTATCTTCGATACGCTTATGTATGAGGCTGCTCATGGCGTCTAATTCACAATTAAAAGGGGCAGAATAAATTATCCTGCCCCTTATGTATAGAACCTGTAAATAGTTAAATTTCCAGGTTCTATAATAGTGAGGTATTAACGCTCATCACTCCCTAACTATTCATTTATTACTTCAAAAGTGATGCCACTGTGTTCAATAAGTCGACTAATGAGGTCGTCGCTATAAATTGAGGCTGGGGTCCAAAACCCTCCTGCTTTATCTTCTTTATTGATGTTGGCTAAACAGACAGCCGCTTGACCAAGCATTTTAGCGGTACTGCCGTAACCTGGGTCTCTATCACCGGTTACTTTGGTTTTAATTCTTTTTCCGTCTTCAGTGGTGCCCACAAAGCGCATATCAAACATGCCCTCTAATTGCTCCTTAGGAGTCGGTCCTTGGCCAGGTTTAGGCAGTATAAATTTCTCCAAAATCCAGCGGCTGGGCCCTATGGCTGCCAAAACCATAAACACGTTTATGCCCCAGCCCATATTTCGAGCACGCTTTCTGCCTTTATCACCTTTTCCCATTAACATGCCTTCGTCATATTTAAAGTTGTCACCATAGGCATTGTTTAATAAGGCGTTACTGCGGTGCACAACCCTAGTATTCACAGCCGCCATCACAAATGGCCCCGACCAAGCATCGAATTCTTTATCAAAGACTGCGCCACTTATATTCTCTTGGCGTGTAGAGAAACCATGTCCATGAGAACATATGCTGTATGGGTTTTTCAATTCCTTGCGTAAGGAGGCATCTTTAGAGGCTTCCTTGGCAATATTCACCATGCTCGCCACGGTACCGCCACTGGCACCGCCTTTTAACTTAGCTACGCGCATTTTTATTTGAGAACACATTCCCCCCAAGTTCTGCTGAGCTGTATTTTGGGTAAACCAAACCCCCAAGTCCGACGGTAATGAATCAAAGCCGCTACAGTGAACAATGCGAGCACCGGATTGTTTCGCTTGGGCTTCATATTTATCCACCATGCGTTTATACCACTGAACCTCACCTGTTAGATCACAATAATCGGTACCATTTTGTACACATACCTTTATCAAGGGTTCACCATATAAAGCGTAAGGGCCTACGGTTGAAACCAAAACCCGAGCTTGCTTGACCATCGCAGTCAATTGGCTCTCATTTTGTGCATCAGCCTGTATTAAGTCTATGCCATTAGCCTTACATGCTTCAGCTACGGTTGTTAATTTCTCAATCGAGCGGCCAGCGATGGCCCATTTTAGATCACTATTAACGCCATATTGTTGGGCCATGTATCCGGTAAGTATTTGCCCAACAAAGCTGGTGGCGCCAAAGATGACAATGTCATATTGAGTTGCGGTCATGAATCATTCCTATTATTTTTTTTGTTCAACTAAACCCGACTGTAGCAATTCACCTTGCAGAACTAAAGTCTAATATCAGTTGGATGATATTAGAAAGGGTTGGTTATTAGCCAAGTCTAGTCACATCTATTATTGGCACGAATAGTTAATGAATTATATTGAGATCCATAATGTATTGACAAATAGAAGTTGCATGATGATTGGTTATATTTTACAAGGTCAGGATTGTCTGTTTCAGTCGGTTATATAAAAAGGGTGCGACATGGAAGTACTAGAAAATATTACTTACGATGAAATTAATCTCGGTGATCAATGTCACTTTAGTAAGACCCTAACTGAAGCTGATATTTTGATGTTTGCCACTGTCTCTGGAGATGTAAACCCTGTTCATTTGGATGAGGACTTCGCACGAAACACGATCTTTAAAGAACGTATTGCACATGGTATGTGGTCAGGCTCATTAGTTTCTGCTGCGTTAGCCACTGTTATGCCTGGTCCTGGAACTATCTATTTAAATCAATCGTTTAAGTTTCACCGACCAGTAAAGCTGGGTGATACTTTGAAAGTTACCTTATGTGCTGAAGAAAAAAAAGATGATAAGAATATAGTCGTATTTTCATGTGATGTTAAAAACCAACATGAAAAGACAGTTTTAACTGGAGAGGCAAAAGTTATAGCGCCTATAGAAAAAGTATCTGTTCCTCGTCCAAAACTACCTCAGTTACAAGTTAAATAATGTTAGTCATGATGAATGAAAATTTATTCAGTTGTTTATTTGAAGTATGTTTTCATTATAAAAAATAACTAGACAGTAAGTGCTAATTAGTAAGTTTTTTGGTGGAATGTGGTTCAGATTCTGTCTGTTTTAGACTAAGGGTAAGTTATGAAGATTAGCGTTGAATTTGATATGACACCAGAAGAGTTTAGGCAGTCTCTTGGGTTGCCAGATGTGCAAGATATGCACCGGGAAATGATGGATTTGGTCATTAATAAAATGCAGGCTGGGGAGGCTGGCTTTGACCCACTTACATTTTATAAGTCTTTTATGGATAAAAGTGTCGCCAATGTCCCTGATATTTTTATGAATATGATGGCGTCATCTAATAAAAAATAGTAGTCATGAACGTTGAGATTAACATTCGTGTAACACTATTCTGTTTTCCTGATATATAAGTTTTTATGTTTTACCCGTGCCTTTGGCATTTTTACCATCATCTCTAGGAGAGATAACCATGCAAGAAAATATTATGAATGCTTTTACAGAACAGACTAAGAATTTTTCAGAACCATTAGCTAAATTCAATAGCCTGTTGGTTGATAGTATGGAAAAGATGACTGAATTTCAGTTGAATGCAATAAAATCTTATGCCTCCATTAATATTGGTCAAATTAAAAAAGTAGCCGATGTTAAAGATGCTGAATCACTTCGTACTTTTTCTTCTAGTCAAACTGAAGTTGCTGCTACTGTGAACAAAAAAATAATGGAAGATGCTAAGCAGATTTCTGAAATGGCAAACGACTTTAAAGGTAAAGTTGAATCAATTTGGGCAGAGTCTCGCCCAACGGCTGGGAAGACAGCCGAGAAAAAAACAGCTAAAACTGTTTAGTAAATCCGGGTTAGCCGTCATTTATTGACGGCTTTCCTATTTATTGTTTTTGTAATCGTTGAGCACATTTCGAATACCACTCCCCTTCAAATATATAATCAGGATGTAATTCATGACAGAACACAGTCAGGGCATGCACAATGCAATGACCGATATGGTTGGTATGGCAGTAAAGGCCTCTGATCAGTTCGTACAGTTAATGCAGCAAGTATCATCTAAAACTACATCTGATGACGATCCATCAGCTTCAGTGATGACAGATTTTAATGAAGCCTTTGAAGAGTTTACTGGAAAGCTATCAGAAGATCCTAATGCAGTTTTGGAGGGCCAGGTTTCATTGATGAAGGATCAAATGAATTTATGGCAGCAAACAGCATTGAAGTTTGCAGGTTTTGACAGTGTGCCAGTAATTGAGCCAGAGAAGTCAGATCGTCGATTTAGTGATGACGAATGGTCATCTAATATTGTATTCGATTATATTAAACAGTTTTATTTACTTCAATCTAAAGCCGTTAATCGTCTTGTGGATGGTGTAGATGATTTAAGTGACAATACAAAAGGTAAAGTTGATTTTTTAGTGCGTCAATATGTGAGTGCGCTTTCCCCTAGTAACTTTGCAGGAACTAATCCTGAAGTAATACGTAAAACATTTCAGACCGGAGGTCAAAATTTAGTGACTGGGATGGAGCAGTTTTCCAGTGATCTAAAAGGAAGTTTTGGTGGTTTGAATGTCACTATGTCTGACCAGAGAGCCTTTAAGGTAGGGAGTAATGTGGCTACGACTCCTGGGCAAGTTGTATTTGAAAATGAGATGATGCAGCTCATTCAATACACCCCCGCCACTGACAAAGTATTTAAACGCCCACTTTTGGTGATACCACCGTTTATTAATAAATATTACATTTTGGATTTACGTGAAAATAACTCTTATTTAAAGTGGTTAGTTGATCAAGGGCACACGGTATTCTGTATCTCTTGGGTAAATCCTGGGCCAAGACTTAAAGATAAAGGCTTCGAAGATTATATGCTCGAGGGGCCGATGGCAGCTTTGGATGTAATTAAAAAGGCAACCGGAGAGGAGGATATTAATGCGATTGGATACTGTGTAGGTGGCACACTTTTAGCGGCCACTCTGGCCTATATGAAAAAAAAGAAAGACACTCGAATTAAATCAGCAACTTATCTTGCCACCCTAATTGATTTTAAGGATCCTGGTGAAATAGGTATTTACATCAATGAAACAGCTATATCGGCTCTTGAAAAGCAAATGAATACCTTGGGTTTCTACGATGGCCGAATGATGGCCTTTAGTTTTAATCTTTTACGTGAAAATGATTTGTTTTGGTCTTTCTTTGTTAATAATTACCTGAAAGGAGAGCGACCAGCTGCATTTGATTTGTTGTATTGGAATACCGATAGCACCAACTTGCCTGCCAAGATGCACAGCTTTTATTTACGTAATATGTATCTGCATAACCGCCTGATTGAAAAAGATGGTATTGAACTTGATGGTGTGAAATTAGATTTAAGCCAAGTAGACACGCCATCCTATTTTTTATCAGCGGCCCAAGACCATATTGCAAAGTGGCAAGGTACTTATGATGGCGCGAAAGTATTTAGTGGAGATGTTAAGTATGTATTGGCAGGCTCGGGTCACATTGCGGGTGTCGTTAATCCGCCTAGCGCTAATAAATACGGGTTTTGGCTAAATGATGACATGCCAAAGGATTCAAGTGAATGGTTCAAAGGTGCCCAAAAGAACGAAGGTTCTTGGTGGACTGATTGGCAAGATTGGATAAGTAAAAGTAAACCTAAAAAAGTCAATAGTCGTACGCCGGGAGAAGGTGATATTAAGGTGATTGAAGCTGCTCCAGGCTCTTATGTTAGCGAATCTATTGCTGATGTAATTAGTTAAAGTTGTTGCAGCTCTTCTACTTTTGAAGAGGAGCTGTATTGTATTGAGTGTATCAAGGAGGTACTTGTTCACTCTTTACTGTAAATTTAAAATTTTATAACGTGCTTTTGGATTTAGCGTTACTTCGTCCTCAACCTCTCTCCCCAACAATGCTTGCCCTAACGGTGTCTGCGGCGTAATCACCTTAACCTTGCTTTGATTGATTATTAACCCACCTCCGCAGGGCGCTAAAAATATTACAGATTGCTGCGCGTTTTGGGTAACCAGAGTGAGAAGGGCGCCTAAGTATATCTCTTCATCGTTATCAAAATCCTTTATGGACCAGTTTTTCAGTACGCTAATGGATTGCGTTAATTCTTCGATTCGTCGGCTTAGCCCATGGGCAAGGTATGAGTTCTCCAGTCCGAGTGTGTCGTATTGTGTTTCAGCCTTACTCTGCTCATGGGTGGCCGCATCGTGGGCCTGACGTGCTGCATTTATGGCGTTTTCAAGTTCTTGATTGAGAATGTCAATCATCTCTTGTCGCAAATGGTGTTTGTTCATTTTAGGTGGTAATAGTTGAGAAATAACCATGGAAAACGTACTCTAGGCGGATTCAAATACCCATCAATCATAACTGTAAGTGCCGTTAAATAAAAACACATGACTAACGTAGGATTCGGCAGCATAGGTGATCAAGCCTGTATTTATGTATATATCGCGAATCGTCCACCCATGGATCAATATAAACACTTATCCACAGTAACGGCTTTGCCCCCTGGGGAAGTGTTTAATATTGCGCAACACACAGGCAATCACTGGCGTAAGATATTTAATGTGTATGCTAAATTTCTTTATGGCTTGCTGCTAACAGCACCATCGTCTTTTAAAGTGATTGATACGGAGTTTATCAGTCGCTGGCAACAATACCGTGATGCAATATTATTGCAGTCATCAAGCGACTGCGCGTTGTTGTTTTCCAAACCTAACTTTGTTCAAGCTCATGAATCAAGTGTGCATATCATTATGGGAAAAACCTATGCAGCCCAATTAGGCTGGGATAGAGAGAGCAATAAAGAGTTGATTCTATTAGATAATGACTTTGCTGTATGCCCGTCTAAAAAAATGATTATTTGTCCGTATTTTGATTACCGTCAACTGAGTAATGTAAAAATTGAAAAGCTAATTAAACTCGTCCACGATCTTTGTAAGAAATAGCGACAATACAAGGGCGGAATAGGAATAACATGTTAATTGAAGTATTAATTAGTATCGTAATGATATGCATTATTATGGTATTGCTGGTGTGGTTTAAGCCTTTGTGGATCATGAATAATTTGGTGACCACGTATCATTGCAAAATAATTAAAGATTTGCCGTATGCTGATGATCTACGTCAAACGCAAGATATATATATCCCTAAAAAGTCGGTAAGAGATAAGCCTATCGTTGTGTTTATTCATGGCGGTGCTTGGGATGATGGGCATAAAAATGATTATAAATTTGTAGGCCTTGCCTTTAGTGAAATGGGTTATATCACCGCGATACCCAACTATCGACTTTATCCACAGGTTCTATTTCCTCACTTTATAGAAGATGTGGCCCGTGCCGTTGCCAATTTACCGCAAACGTTAATTGAGCAAGGTATTGAATTCAGTGCACCTTTAAAAGTGGTCTTAGTGGGTCACAGTGCAGGTGCTCACAGTGCTGCGATGTTAGTGACTAAAAGTGAGTACTTAAATACAGCGGGTGCACAAGTAGAGGTACAAGGTTTTGTGGGCTTGGCCGGCCCATATGATCTGCCTTTGGACGATGAATTGGTGGTGGGTAAATTTGATGGCATAAAATTACATGAGGTGAATGAGCATCAAGTGGATAGTGGTCACGTGCATAACAGTCACGATGCAAATCCTATTAACCTGGCTATGTCAGGGATGCCGCCCACGTTACTCATACATGGTGCTAAAGATGAGACGGTGGGCCCGTACCATACTGAGCGTTTTAGTCGTCGCTTAAGTCACTTAAACGTGTCACATAAGAGATTAATCTATGAAAATTCAGATCACAGGCATTTGATTGGCGCATTGTCAGTCTTTGCCCGCTTCATAAATCCTGTTTTTAAAGACATTGAGCGTTTCTTTAAGACTTTGTGAGTGACTTTAGTTGCTAGCCTGGGATTTACTGTATTATGAGCCATAAATATAAAATGACTCTTAAAAATAACTCTTAAACATAATGAAGGAAATACTATGCTGGGGATGTTAGCCAACCTATTTAAGGTGCTTAACAGTGATGCTGCGCCAGGGCAAATTGCCTTAGGATTTGCGTTTGCTTTGTTTATTGGGCTGACGCCTTTTTTAAGCCTGCATAATATAGTTATTTTATTATTAGTATTATCGTTGCGAATCAACCTCACGGCTTTTTTCTTAGCAAGTGCCTTGTATAGTTTGCTGGCCTATTTTATTGACCCTTTATCGGTAAGTTTAGGTCAGTCGTTATTGTCTAATCAAGATTTACAAGGTTTTTGGACGCAGCTATATCAAAGTGAATTCTGGCAGGCTACAAAATTTAATCACACTTTGTTATTGGGTAGTTTAGCTATTTCCGTTATTGCCTTTATTCCAGTGTTGGTTGTGAGTCGCTCACTGATTAAGGTGTACCGCGAGCGCTTCATGGTCTGGTTTGAAAAACTAAGAATTAGCAAGCTCATAAAAGCCAGTAAGTTTTATAAACTATATTCTAAAGTAGGGGCTTAATATGACTAAGTGGATTCGTTGGTCAGGTCTTTTGGGCTTTATTGTATTTATATCGTTATTGGTGGTCTTTTGGATGTTTGCCGCCGCTCCTATCATTAAATTCAGTATCGAAAAGTTTGGCAGTGAAGCTGCTGGTGCCAAAGTAGAGGTAGAGGAGGTTATTCTAGGTTTTAATCCCTTATTGCTTTCTATTAATGGCGTGCAGGTAGCGGATAAGGATGCGCCTATGACAAACGTACTGAGCATCGAGTCAAGTGTGGCTGATTTAGCGTTGTTTCCTTTGTTATTGGGAAAAACCATTATTCACGATATGTCGTTGCAAGGTGTCGAGTTTGGCTCTCCACGTAAAACGTCAGGGGCATTGGCACGCAAAACCGAAAAAATTGAAAAGCAAGCTAGTGAAGAAACCACTTCCGAAGAACTCACAAAAACATCAGATTCAGGTAAAAAAGAGCCATCGTCGGCTTCAAAAAAAACACCCAGTGCAGATGAAATTCTAGCAAGGGAGCCGTTACTGACGGTCACCCGAGGCGAGAAATTTAAAAGCGCCCTTGATGCACATAAAAAAGAAATTAATGAATCCTTAGCACAGGTACCCAATAAGGCCGCGTTTGCTGAGTATCAGCATAAATTGGACGTGATACTTAAAGGTAAATTTAAATCCATTGATGACTTTAAGCAGCGTAAAGACGCCTTTGATGCGTTAAAAACTCAATTTAAAGCCGACCGTAAAGCCATTAAGCGCGCGGCCAAAGCCATCAAAGCGGGTAAGAAAGACCTAAAATCCCAATGGTCAGATCTTAAAAATGCACCAAAAGAAGATTATAAAAATATTAAAGGAAAATATACCTTAGATGCTGCAGGTACCAGTAATTTGGCCGCATTATTGTTTGGTAAGGATGCTGGAGGTTACGCCGCTCAAGCTTTGGATTATTATGAGATGGTCAGTCCATTACTGGCAAGTGATGATGAAGATGAGCAGCGAATATTAGAGGCTAAGAATAAACGACTGAATGGTGAATATATTCACTTCCCAACGGATCGTCCATTACCTGACTTTTGGATTAAAAAGCTCTCCTTTAGCGCAAGCTTAATGGTCGGTGACGTGGCAGTAACGGTAAATGATATTACTCATCAGCAAGATGTTATCAATAAGGCCACGACATTAATCGCCACTGGCCAAGATATGCCCACTATCAAATCATTGAGATTAGATGGCACGTTAGATCATCGAGCGGGCACCAGCCGGGATCACTTTGACTTAGATATTAAAGATTGGAAATTATTAGGGCTAAATCTTGGACTGGCGGGACTTACACTTGATAACAGCGCTTTAAATGTTAACAGCGAAGTCATCTTTACTGGCAAAGACATGAATGCCACAGCCCAGGGGATCTTTAGTAGGGCTAAATTCAGCTCTAAAGATCGCACGGTTCTAGCAAAAGAAATGGTGTTGGCACTGGCTAATATTCAAACCTTTTCGGTGGATGCTAAGGCTAAAGGCGAATTAACAGATCCTAAGGTAAGCATTAAAAGTGATTTAGATAACAAGCTGAAAGTAGCCTTTAATAAGCGCATTAAGCAAAAGCAAGGTGAACTGGAAAAAGAGCTACGACAAAAGTTGACTGATAAACTACTAAGTTATACTGGTGGCTATGAGCAAGAATTAAAGAAAATGAACGCAAGTCAGGGTGGTCTGAATGGTCAGTCAAGTTCCATGGATAAAATGGATAAAACTGAGATGGGCGATTACGATACCCAGCTAAAGCAACAGGCGAAAGCCCGTGCTGATAAAAAGAAAGCTGCTGCCGATAAAAAGAAAGATGCCGCTGTTAAAAAGGCGAAGGCCGACGCAGATAAAAAGAAAAAAGCAGCACTTAAAAAGGCCAAGGATAAGCTTAAAAAGTTATTTTAGGACGTATTTAAAGTGTTTTGCAGCTAAGCCCTCACGGTGTTAGCTGCATGCACTTTAAGGCATCAAAACAAAATATCAAAAATTGAATGCTAAAGTGGAAAAAGTAGCTCAGGTTTGATGGTTACTTGGCCATCGTCACTGCTCACAAACACCTCTGCGTCTTGAATACTAATTTGAAGTGACATGTTTTTATTAACTAATTGCGTTAACGCTTCTACTTGCTCGTTAGGTAAAAGCGTAATTTGTAGATGTTCAAAGCGAGATATTTTGCTTTCTATAAGCGGTAACCACGTTGCCGCCTGACGATTTTGGTAGCTATAAATCTTAACTTCTTTAGCCTTGCCACAAGCTTGGCGAATGCGTTTTTCGTCTGGTTGCCCCAAATCTATCCACAGTTCAATTTCATCACTAAGACTTTTATTCCAAAGGTCGGGTTCGTCCTGATTAGATAAACCTTTGGTAAGCGCTAATTCATCATGGGCATTCAAGGCAAAAGCCAATAGACGAACCATCATGCGCAGGTCTGTTTCACTGGGGTGGCGGGCTATGGTGAGAGTATGACTTTGATAATAATGGCGATCCATATCGCTAATATCTAAGTTCACTTTGAATATGCTTGCTTTAAGAGCCATGGGGGTACCGAATATGATAATGCGACTAAATTTCAATAACTGGCCCAGTATACTGTAAAATAGTGCCAAATTTTGAATTGGAGTCGTTATTATGGCCACCGCCTGTGCATGTCATATATTGGTAAAAGAACGTAAATTGGCCGAAGACCTTTTAGCCCGTCTAGATAAAGGTGAAGACTTTGGTAAGTTAGCCAAGAAATACAGCACTTGCCCGTCTAAAAAGAAGGGCGGTAATTTGGGTGAGTTTTTCAAGGGAGACATGGTGAAAGCCTTTGATGACGTAGTATTTAAGCGCCCTATTTTAAAAGTACATGGCCCTATTAAGACCCAGTTTGGTTTTCACTTAATTAAAACTCTGTATCGCTCTTAATTTCAATGGAATCGTTAACCTCGCTGTTAATAGAGCAGCGTGCCAGCATCCATTTAGCGTTGCATGTGTTGATACCTGCCCTAGTGGCCGCTTTTTTGGCCCGTGGACAAGTGAAAGCAATATTTATCATTTTGATGAGTACTATGCTAGTAGACCTAGATCATTTATTGGCTGTGCCTATTTATGCGGCCAATAGATGCAGTATTTGGTTTCATCCTTTGCATACGCTGGTGCCAATTCTTGTGTATAGTTTTATGATGTTTTGGCCGTTATTGGTTAAAGGAAAAAAACACCGTGTAGTAGGCTGGATAGGGGCAGGCCTAGTGATCCATATGAGCCTGGATGCACTAGATTGTTGGTGGATGTCATGTTCTATTAAGGTTTAGCTGTGTGTAAGTGTTTACAAACTAAGTCTGGTGGGCAGCAGTTTTTAAAAAAGCCCTCCAGAAAACGCTTCTTTATTCTGGCTGAACGTGTGTATCCACTTTACCAATTAATACACCAAACATTTCTTCGTTATTGTCTTTGATGGGAACAGAGATCTGCGCCTGAATATGACGCGAACTTGCATCCCAAATAAGTTCATCAATATAGGTGTTTTCATCCGCCATAACGTTAACGAAATTGGCAGTATTTCCATGCCAAAAATCATCAGGTAGTGGATAGGCGGCTAATATCTCGCCCTGGCTGCCCAGCAATACAAGCTCAATGAAAGGGCTGCCATTTGTTTTTAGTAAAGTCCTAAAATATTGTTGCATACTGTCATTAAGCAATACTAAACGATCATTAGGGCTCTTAGCCCAGTATTCATCTTGTTCTATCAGTTGGTCGATGCCCAATTGCCCATCACGGTCCCGTGCTAGGTTCAAAATATCACGTGCTTGAGCCAACTTTTGTAGCTGGATTAAAGGCTCGGCCAGCGCATCTTGCTCAGCAGTTACAGCCTGAATACAGCCAAAAGCCAGTATTCCAGCCCACAACAAAAGTGTAATCCGTTTCATCTTCATGGCGGCTTTATATCCGGTTAAATGTATTTTAACTATAGTGCCAAGCCGCGTGTTCAGCCAATGCAGTTCTGGAACAACTAAGCAGTTATTTATTCTCTAGGCATCTAAGGTGATAGGTCTATTTTTACGACGGTTTATTGGGTAAAATCACGACCAAATTTGTATAACCTGTACATGCGCTTTTTAATTAAGGGCAATGTCCTAAGTCCACTGGAGAGCACCCTTGGAAGTTCAACCCATAGTCAACCAAATCAAAGACTTAAAAGCCCGTACTGAGATCCTTCGGGGGTATCTTTGACTACGCTAATAATAAGGAACGTCTGCAAGAGGTAGAGTTATTACTGGGCGACGGTGAAATTTGGAATAATCCAGAAAAAGCTCAAGAACTCGGTCGCGAGCGTTCAAACCTTGAAGCCATCGTGAATACTATTGATGGTATGGATACAGGGCTGGCCGATTGCCAAGAGTTGCTAGAAATGTCGGTGAGTGAAAACGATGAAGACTCAGTGGCAGATGTCGTTGAAGAGCTTGACGGTTTACAGGCCTTGCTTGAAAAACTAGAATTTCGTCGTATGTTCAGTGGTGATATGGACGCCAGCAACGCATATCTTGATATTCAATCAGGCTCTGGTGGCACCGAAGCCCAAGACTGGGCCGAAATGATTCTGCGCATGTTTTTACGTTGGGGTGAAGCTCAAGGTTTTAAAGTTGAGCTAATGGAAGTCACCGCCGGCGACGTGGCTGGTATTAAAGGGGCCACCATTCGTTTCCAAGGTGAATATGCCTATGGTTGGTTGCGCACCGAAACCGGCGTGCACCGTTTAGTGCGTAAATCGCCGTTTGACTCTAGTGGCCGTCGCCACACGTCGTTCGCGGCCGTTTTTGTTGCCCCAGAAATTGATGACAACATCGAAATAGACATTAACCCAGCTGATTTACGTATCGATGTATATCGTGCCAGTGGGGCGGGTGGCCAGCACGTAAACACCACTGAATCAGCGGTGCGTATTACCCACATTCCAACTAACGTGGTGACACAGTGTCAAAACCAGCGTTCACAGCATAAAAACAAAGATCAGGCCATGAAGCAGTTAAAGGCCAAGATGTACGAGCGAGAGTTAAATATTCGTAACGCCGAGAACAAGGTCCTTGAAGACAGTAAGTCTGACATCGGCTGGGGCAGTCAAATACGCTCTTATGTACTGGATGATTCTCGCATTAAAGATTTGCGTACCGGCATTGAAAATCGTAATACCCAGCAGGTATTAGATGGTGCGCTGACGCCGTTTATGGAAGCCTCGCTAAAAGCGGGTTTGTAAATAATTTAAGAATACAAAATGGCTGGCCTTTGAATCAGCCTTAGTAATCCAATTAAAGTTTTAAAAATAGGTAGAAAAATGACTGAACCACGTGATGAAAACAAGCTAATTAGTGAGCGCCGCGCCAAGTTAGATACTATGCGTGAAGGCTGTTCTGCCAATGGCCATAAAAACGATTTTGATCGTAAAGATTTGGCGGGCGATTTACAAAAAGAATTTGGTGAGTTTGATAAACCCACGTTAGAGGAAAAAGACCATCAGGTGGCGGTTGCCGGTCGTATCATGTTTCAACGTGGCCCGTTTGCTCAAATTCAAGACGTGTCTGGCACCATTCAGGTGTACATCGCCAAAGAAGTACAAAAAGCCATTAATTATAAAACAGCCTACGATTTGGGCGATATTATTGGTGCCACTGGTGCGCTGCATAAATCAGGCAAGGGTGAGTTGTTTGTTAATGTAGAAAGAACTGATCAATTGGTTATGCTAACTAAGTCTTTGCGTCCACTTCCTGACAAATTTCACGGCCTTGCCGATCAAGAAACAAAGTATCGTCAGCGTTATGTCGATTTAATCATGAGCCAAGAAACCCGTGATTTATTTAAGATTCGCTCAAAGTTGGTAGAAGGTATTCGTAAATATTTATCGGATCGCGATTTCATGGAAGTTGAAACTCCTATGTTACAAGTGATTCCAGGTGGTGCCACCGCCAAGCCGTTCGAGACACATCACAACGCCCTAGATGTTGATATGTATTTACGTATCGCGCCAGAGCTTAACCTTAAGCGTTTAATAGTGGGTGGCTTTGAGCGTGTATTCGAAATCAACCGCAGCTTCCGTAATGAAGGTTTGTCTACACGTCACAACCCAGAATTCACTATGATCGAATTCTACCAAGCGTATGCCACGTATCACGATCTAATGAACACCACCGAAGATATGTTACGTACACTTGCGCAAGACGTATTGGGCACCACGGATATTAAATCAACTGTAAAAGACAGCGAAGGTAACATTACCTCTGAAACTACCTATGATTTTTCTCAGCCATTCACTCGTATCACTATGTGGGACGCGGTTATGAAATATAACCCAAGCTTTGATAATGCCATTATCCAAGATTGTGAAAACAACCTTGAAGCGTTAATCGCTTATGGTCGTGAAGTGGGTATTAAAGAAGAGCCTAAGCAAAGTGCATGGGGACCGGGTAAGTGGTTATGCGAAATTTTTGAAGAGACTGGCGAGCATAAGCTTGATCAGCCTACTTTTATTACCGCTTATCCTTGGGAAGTATCGCCACTGGCTCGACGTAGCGATGATAATTCATTCTTTACTGATCGCTTTGAGTTCTTTGTGGGTGGACGTGAATTGGCCAATGGTTTCAGCGAGCTCAATGATGCTGAAGATCAAGCTCAACGTTTCCAGAAGCAAGTAGATGAAAAAGCCGCTGGTGATGATGAAGCCATGCATTACGATGCAGACTACATTGAAGCACTAGAATACGGTATGCCACCCACAGCCGGTGAAGGCATTGGTATCGACCGTTTAATGATGTTGTTTACCGACAGCCCAACCATTAAAGACGTGATCTTGTTTCCACACATGCGTCCACGCGGTTAATAGTTAATAGAGTGAGACTGCCAACTTTGACAGCAGGCTCACTCCTCTAGAGGCCGCCGTGGACCCGTCCATGGGGGCTTGCTTCGGCATCCATCGGTAATTGCTCCGTGCATTACCCTAATAAGCTACATCCATGTAGCGATGCCTCAAACACCTCTATATGAATGAGCCTGTTGCCAAATTAAAACCCGTGACAGCTTCTTCTTAATTATATGTGAATGGGCAGGTTTTATAGACCAGTAGTATAGTTAAACAAATTCAAGGAATCACTATGACCGCAGTAGAGGTCTTCAAGCAAAGTTTCGCGTTTTACTCTCGATTATTTAACAAGTTAATTTGGTTAAGTATCGCCTCAAGTTTAGCCCCTTTATTGGTCATCTCATCATCAGGCACAGAGCAGCCCTCAGGTTTGGCGTTATTTTTTATCGCTTCAACCAGCATGTTTTTTTCTGTGTACATGATGTCACTGATCCATCAGTTCTCTACAAATCAAGATGACAGCTTAAGTGAAGCGTTTTCACTGACACTTAAAAAAGTATTACCCGTTACTTTAACCGGTTTAGTGTTTGGTTTATTGATCATGTTGGCGATTTTCCCCGGGGCCATTGTGGGCTCTATCTTGGCATCAGGCATTGAAAACGAATACCTTAAAAACGTATTGGTGGCCATTGTTATTGCTATTCCAATTTCCTTAATTATGTATCGTTGTTTTTTTGCAGCCTATTTTACGTTAGTCGATGGTCTTAGTCCCATGGAAGCGCTAAAAGCCAGTAATCAACAGGTGAAAGGAAACAAATTAATTTTTCGCGGTTTTATGCTGTTAAGCGCAGTGACAGCCCTTTATGTAATGTGTCTTGTCATTTTTAATATGATGATTGCCGTCAATCCAGTGGCGTTGAGTTTCCTAGAGTTTATTCTTAATGCATTAGTGATGCCTTTTTTCTCGGTGTTTATATACCGATTGTTTGCGCTTACTAAACCAGGCGAAAGCCAAGAGCAAGAAGAGTAGCATGCTAAAAATCCCTTCGTCCCTAGATAAAAAGTGGCAAACACTCTTTAAACAAGAGTTTTCTAAAGATTACATGGGTGAGCTGAAAAGCTTTTTGAAGGATGAGAAAAAATCAGGAGGAAAAGTCTATCCTCCCCAAAAAGATTTTTTTAATGCTTTTACATACGCAGGTTTCAAAAACCTTAAAGTGGTGATTGTGGGGCAAGACCCTTACCACGGCGCGGGGCAAGCCCATGGATTGTCTTTTAGCGTACCCGAAGGCATAAAAATACCGCCTTCGTTGCGTAATATCTACAAAGAACTGAATCGCGATTTAGAGCATTCAATCCCTGAGTCGGGCAACCTAGAAGAGTGGGCAAAACAAGGGGTGTTGTTATTGAATGCCTCGTTAAGTGTGCGTGAAGGGGAAGCGGGTAGTCACAGTAAAAAAGGTTGGTTAACGTTTACGCAACAATGCATCGACTATATAAACGAGCACAAACAGGATGTGGTGTTTTTATCATGGGGCTTATTTGCCCATAGTGTGTGTGCCAAAATTGATACAGGCAAACACTGTGTGATTAAAACGTCTCACCCAAGTCCATTAGGGGCCACGAAGCAGGGCAAAGAGTTTTGTGCGTTTTTAGGTTCCGGCTGCTTTAGCCAGTGTAATCAGTATTTAGTAAAAAAGAAATTAACACCAATTAATTGGGATCTACATCCTAATCTGCAATTAATATAGTCATAGCTAACACTCAAGTAACCGCCAAGCCAACTTAAGCGTGGCATGGCGGCTATTTATTTTACTAGTGCATGTGTTGTCCGCCGTTGGCTGAGATATTACTGCCGGTAATAAACCCAGACTGTGCATCCGCTAAAAAACTCACAATACGTGCAATTTCTTTTGGCTCACCAAAACGACCCACCGGAATGCCTGCGCAAATTTTATCTCGCACCGGTTCAGGTACATCCATAATCATACTGGTGGCAATGTAACCCGGTGATACGGTATTAATGGTAATGCCTTTGCTGGCGACTTCCTGAGCCAGTGCCTTGGTAAAACCATGAATACCTGCCTTAGCAGCTGAATAATTGGTTTGCCCAAATTGTCCCTTCTCGGCATTAATCGACGAGATATTTATTACGCGGCCAAACTCTTGTTCTAGCATTTTATTGATGACTAAGCGGGTTACATTAAACATAGAGTTAAGGTTGGTATTAATAACCTCAAACCATTGGCTGGGGTCCATACGTTTAAAGGTGGTGTCGCGGGTAATGCCGGCATTGTTCACTAAGATGTCGATGGCACCAAACTCTTTTTGAATACCTTCTATGCATGTTTTACTGCACTCAAAATCGGTGATGTTGCCATAGGCGATAGCAATATCGTAACCATCTTTCGCTTGTTGTATTTGCCAAGCATTGGCTTTTTCATGATTTCCACCACTGTAATACCCAGCAATAACTTGGTATCCATTGTCAGCTAAATCACGACAAATAGCGGTACCAATGCCACCGGTTCCTCCTGTTACTAAGGCAACACGTTGTGAGTTTTTCATATGGCTCTCCTGAGAAGTTTTCACCCATTCCAGTGGGTGAGATGTAGTAAGGGCGTTTAAATTTATATTTTTCTAGTTAAAAGGTATTAATAAAAGTTAATGCGAGTTTTACGATTGATATAATATAACTAAGAAAAATAATTTATCTATTGGTGTCGCTACCAAAAAAGTATGGTTTTTAATTTTATTTATTAAAACTGCTACCTGAGTAATCATTAAATAAAATTCTATTTATAAGGTTTTTTGAGGTTGTGTGGCAGGAAGGTACGTAATGAGAAAATGTTAAAATCTTATGTAGGGGGAGGTATGCTTGTTATTGGAAAAGCGCTTCAGAACAAATAATTGAAGCGCATTTGTAATTAAGCTACCTCAGGCATTGTTCCTGATATGGCGATACGTCTAAACTCACTTCTAGGATCATAGTCAAACTGGTAATGTTGCCCAGAGAATTTACCGCCTAATACTTCCAAAAGCTGGCGAGCACTTTTCGCTATTTCATCGCGATAATCGGCATTCATTGTTAATCGATAGTTACTGCTGTCAAAATTAACACCCTCAGTAATAAGGTTAATGACGCTTACATCGATTACTTTTTCTATGGGTTCAACACTCGTAGCCTGAGCGTTATTCAGTTGGGTGGAATTTGGATATAAAGAGAAAAGTGCAATGTTCAATTTATGAGCCAAGTTAGGATGGATCACCACTTCAATGTCACCATTGTTACATGCCTTTAACCGTAAGGCGCCACCATCCATTGCATGCCAATCATCATTACCTTCAAATAACGCTTCAATGTTTTTATAGGTGGTACTAGCTTGATGGAACTCGCGGCCCAATAAATCATTTAACAATAATCTAAGCTCACAAATGATAGAAAGCTTGCCAGGAGATAAACCATCACCCATTTTTAACAATGCAATTTTCATCTTTGTATCAAAGCTGAAGTCTAGTCCAGGTGTTTTTAATCCAGATAACTTTTTAAAGGCGGTTTCAGTTTTCTTAATAAATTCATTGTGACGGCTAGTCAGTAAATCTTGTAAGGTTTTCGTAACCAGGTCGTTTTCAAAATCAGGCGTTACATTGGCCTGAATGATGTTGTCCCATTCTTTTATTAATACCGGTGATATAGAGTCTCTAAAGTTAAGTTTCGCCAGTAGGCGCCACCAGTAGGTGGAATTAAGGGAGTCCAATGCCCCCTTAAGGTGGAATAAGTTCTCTAAATTGTCGGCAACTTGATAGCTATCGCTGTCTTTAATATTACCGTAAAGAAAGTGCTCCATATTTTTTTGCTTTTGTTGAGTCACCATAAATCCGTGAACCTCAGTAAGCTCGCACTTGTCTTGCTGATATTGCGTCATTAACTCATTTACAAATGTCACTTCATTATCGGTTAATTGTGTTAGTGCGCCATTTGAATTAATGGCTAGTGTTAATGTTTTCATAAGATAAGCCTGAGTTAATATCATGCTTTCAGTGTATGCCCATGGGGATTATACAAAAGAGCTGTTAGCTAGAGTTTCCTATGTCTAAAGTGCTAATAGGTTGTTTATGCTCAATAGAATAGGTAAGTGACGGATAAGGCTTAAAGAGCAGGCCCCGACAAGGACCTAACGTGTTAAGTGCTGCGAGTAAGGGTGTTGCGGTCGGTATGTTCAAACTCTTTACCGTATATCTCAAGCATGATGGTCTGTTGGTAGCTCAGTTCATGGCTACTAATAGTAAGTTGCTGCTCAAAGCTGACAGTACGCGCTTTTTGCTGCATAAACGGCGATTGAATGATGCCCCAGTCCTTGTGTCCTTTTGCCGCGCTCACGGTAAGGTTGAATACATCATCCTTTAACTGCTCGCGTTTAAACTCGCCACCGGCCAATACGCATACGCCACGCGGAATCGTAAACGAATGCATAATAGCGTTATTGCTTACATCCCAAATCCAATAGCCCGTTTGGTCATGAAATACAGCCTGATCAGATTGTCGACTTACCCTTTGTAAATAACGCACCACGGCCAATACCTGAGTCTCGGCATTTTTTGCATTGCCAATGGCTTCAAAGGTAATGGTTTCACTGTAAGGGTTTTGCTCACTACCATCAGGTTCGGGCGCGATGTCTAAACCTTGAGCCCCTTGCCACGAGCCTACCAAGGCGGCCAATGGCCCATAATCAATGTTGTCTATGACAGTGTTCATTTTCATGTACCCAGTGTTGTAGCGCTTTTGAGTGTGTGTGACTACTTACAAGCAAGCTTGCTTAATGGTGCAATGACCGTTTGCTTGCACAGCCAGTTTTCAGTGTAGACTTAGAACGCCAGTTTGGGTGTGATTCTCAATGAAATTATGACCCTTATTAACTCGTTTTTTGTAAATAGCTGTCTATTAATACGGTTTCCATGGCCTGTGCTGCTGCCGACAATGGATAACGTCGTCGCGTAATAATGCCCACGTGTCGGCTTAACACCGCCCCCCCCAAAGGCCTACATACCGCGCCAACTTCACTCATTTGCTGCTCACATAAGGCCGGCACAATACTCACCCCTAAGTCATTGGCCACCATGCGGCCAATTGTCACTAAGTGATGGGTCTCAAGGGCCGGATTAAAAGCCAGATCTTCTCGGGCCATCATGTCACTAATCAGTTGGCGTACTTGCGAGGGCGCTTGCAGGGTTATTAGGTCGTAAGGCATTAATTGGGTGAGCTCAATTTTGTCGTTCACAGCAAGCGGGTGGCCCTTGGGCAGTACCGCCATAAAGTGATCATTAAATAGGGGTGTAAACAGTAAATCATCGTGCTCGCCTGGATCAAAGCTTACGCCAATCTCGGCTTGGCCTGTGCGCACAAGGGTCACTACCTCTTCGGCAATCACGTCATGTAAGGCTACTTTCACCTCAGGGTGCTGGGTTTTAAATTGCTTAAGGGCCGCTGGCAAAAGGTTAGAAGCAAACGAGGGCATACTGGCAATCGTAATATGGCCAGTACGCAGTGCAAACCGATTATTCAAGTCTTGTAAGGCGTTCTCCCACTGATTTAATAGGTGTTGTGCGGTGGGGTAAAAGCTCTCACCCTCAGGGGTAAGAGCGAAAGTGCGGGTGGTACGAGTGAGTAATTGCCCACCCACGGCTTCCTCCAAGTTCTTAATGGCAATACTGAGAGCGGGCTGAGATAGGTGAATTTGCGCGGCGGCCTCGGCAAAACTTCTAGAACGCACCACCGCCACAAAAGCCCTAACCTGCTTAAACGTTACCGTATTGATATTTGCCATTATTTACCTATTAATAAGTTTTACTTATTAAACTATCAATTATTTCCAATTGTTTAATATAAGGCTTTGGCACATGCTAATAAAGGTTTAATTTTTCAAATAAGAAAAGGTGCCAAACAAATGTCTGGTTTTAACAAAGTAGTTGATAGTTACGCACAAGCGCTGGCAGGCCTTGAAAATGGTATGACCGTGCTTGCCGGCGGTTTTGGTTTGTGCGGCATTCCTGAGAATTTAATTCAGGAAATAAAAAACAAAGGTACTAAAGAGTTAACCTTTGTATCCAACAACTGCGGCGTAGACGGATTTGGTTTGGGGGTCTTACTGGAAGATCGTCAAATCAAAAAAATGGTGTCCTCGTATGTGGGTGAAAACAAATTATTTGAAGAGCAGTTATTGGCAGGCGACCTAGAGGTTGAATTAACACCTCAAGGCACCTTAGCAGAAAAAATGCGCGCAGGTGGTGCGGGCATTCCCGCATTTTACACCGCAACCGGTTATGGCACGCCAGTCGGTGAAGGCAAAGAAGTGAAAGAATTTAACGGTCGAAAATATATCATGGAAGAGTCCATCACTGGCGACTTCGCCATTGTTAAAGCCTGGAAGGCCGATACCTATGGCAATCTAATATATCGCCACACGGCACAAAACTTTAATCCAATGGCCGCCACTGCTGGCAAAATCACGGTGGTTGAAGTGGAAGAAATTGTTGAACCAGGCGAGTTGGATCCCGCGCATATCCATACACCGGGTATTTATGTCGATCGTGTGATTTTAGGCACCTTCGAAAAACGCATTGAACAACGTACCGTACGCACGGCTTAAGGAGCACCAACATGGCTTTAACAAGAGAACAGCTGGCCCAACGTGTGGCTCAAGAGATGCAAGACGGTTATTACGTAAACCTTGGCATAGGCATTCCCACTTTAGTGGCAAACTACGTGCCTGACGGCATGGAAGTTATGCTGCAGTCAGAAAACGGATTGTTAGGAATGGGACCTTTCCCAACCGAAGCAGAGCTAGATGCCGACATGATTAACGCCGGTAAACAAACGGTTACCGCCGCAACCGGCGCCTCTATTTTTTCATCGGCCGAATCGTTTGCCATGATTCGGGGCGGTCACGTAGACCTAACCGTATTAGGCGCCTTTGAGGTAGATGTGCAGGGTAATATTGCCTCTTACATGATTCCGGGAAAATTAATTAAAGGCATGGGCGGTGCCATGGATTTGGTGGCCGGTGCTGATAATATTATTGTCACTATGACCCACGCGTCAAAACACGGTGATTCTAAGCTACTTACTAAGTGCACCTTGCCGCTAACGGGGGCAGGCTGCATTAAAAAAATAGTCACGGATCTTGCGTTCATTGAAATTAAAGACGAAAAGTTTCATTTAATTGAGCGCGCCCCAGGGGTATCGGTTAAAGAGATACTCGAGAAAACAGCGGGTGAAATGGTGGTACCTAAGGACGTACCAGAGATGCAATTTTAAACCGAACGTTTAAAAAGTATTAAGGGTGTTCCCTCTCAAGCCGTTGCAAGTAAGAGAGGGGATTCCTTTTTCGTCACACCAGACAACAAAGCTTATTTCTTATAAGCTTCTTTAGCCGCCTCTTTTGCACGAGCCGCTTCAAATTTCTCAATACGTTTATCCCACGTCTTAAAGCGTTTACGACAATACGCATCAAACTCGGCATAGTGCTGAAAGTACATGTCGCAGCCCTGATCTATAGGCACATCAAATTCACAGGCTGAGGTAGTGTGCTCTCGGCATATAAGTGGGCGAGTATCATAAATGCCACAGCGATTATCATCAAGTAATTGTGTGCAGCGGGTCATGCTTAATAAATACCAGCCATTGCCATCTTTAAACACGTGTATGTTCTTGTGGGCGATTTGCCACAGCAAAACATCAAACTCTTGCATGGTAGTAGGCGTATCAACTTGCTGGGTAATGTATGAACAGCATTGTGCGCTGCAAAAGTCACATTTATTGGCGTTGGTAATGTTTTCTATATCAATCCGTTGGGGGCCGTTTTGCTCGCCTGATACGTATTCAACAGGTGACATGGAAAACCTCTGGTGCTTAAAAACCGCGTATTTTAATGGTCTCACCAATAGATGCAATACTGAAGTGGTTAAATATCAACCAATACAACCCAAGGTTTTACTTACACTGCCAATTAGCACAGCATGTTTGCCTTTATTGTTTACATTTACAGCCTTTAAACGCCCTTTTAGGGGCTGTGTCATAAAAACTTCATAATTCCTGTTTTAGCGTTAACCCCCGCTTTTACCCCAGTACTCATGGTGCCTAGACTGTTGTTGGCTGTCATGTGTTTGCCATAAAACTGAAAGAAAACTGCAACAAAATTGTCATGTAACAAATACGTCATAAAGCTTTCGTATCTTGCCCTGCAACTAAACATCTAATCGGAAGTCGGGCGCACCCAGCCTTGATACCCCAGCAGTTATTCCTTAGGGGGAATTATGAAACGCAGTTTATTAGCAGGTGCCATCGCCGCCATGAGTTTTTCAGCGGCACACGGCGGTGAAGCGGTGTTTTACATCACCGAAGATGGCCAAGCCATTAACAATATTTCGGTACAGGTAAACGGCCAGAAAAAGCTGGTGGGTAAAAACGGTTTTGCAGTGTTTGATTTAAAAGGCGGAACCCATCAGGTAGAACTTAGTCAGTTTGGAGAGTGGGCGGGAGAATTTGATTTTACAGCATCGCTTAAGCAAAACGCCGAAGTCCAAGTAGACATGTTGGGGGGAGAAGCCATGCCCGACGTGCAAGTTTATACCCCAGGCCAACAAACAGATGTTTTGTTAGGCAGTGTAAGGGGTTATGTGGAGTCAGATGAAACCGGTGGCGGTGTAGCAGGTGCGCGTATTTCTATTAAGGGCTCGGATAAATTTACCATGAGTGATGCCAATGGTGAGTATGAACTGGAGCTGCCACGTGGTGAATACAGCATTAATATTGCTCACCCTAACTATGGCCAAGCAGATATAAAAAATCTTAGGGTGCTCGCGTATGTGGCCACCCAAGTTAATACCAACTTAAGCCTAACGGGCGACGGCATCATCGAAGAAGTCGTGGCGCTGGGGTCTTATATACCATCCTCGGTGACAGCTCAGCAAAGAGATGCCAGCGGAGTACTGGATGCTATTGGAAGCGAGCAGTTTTCACGTTTTGGTGATTCCAATGCCGCCTCATCTTTAAAGCGGGTTGCGGGAGTGAGCATTGCCGGTGGTAAGTATGCTGTGGTGCGAGGTTTAAACGAACGTTACACCTCTGTACTTTTTAATGGTGCTTCCTTGCCAAGCCCAGACCCTACTCGTCGCGTAGTGCCCTTGGATTTATTTCCATCCGGTGTGATTTCTTCAATCAATGTGGAAAAAACCGCCAACAGCCATCGCCCAGCAGATTCAGCCGGTGCCACCATAGATATAATTTCCCGTGAAGCCCCCGACACGTTTGAAGGCAAGTTTTCGGTGAGTACCGGTTACCTGTCGGGTACTACTGGTCAGGATGCCACCGTACAAAAAACCTCGGGCCTGGAAGTGTTGGGTTTTGGTTCCAGCGATCGTGATCTTTCAGCTGCAGCTCAGGCCTATGCAAAAACTCGTGGAGCAGAGGCGGTAACCGGCAGTGAAGGCGCAGAGTTAGTGGAGCTGGATCAATGGCAAACCGAAAAAATCACCATCAAACCCGACTTAAGTCTTGAAGCCAGTGTGGGGGATTTAATTGGCGAATACAGCTTTGGCGATCTGGCCTATAAAGTAACCGGTCGTTATTCCAATAAATGGAAACTAACGGAAACAGATCGTGCCAGTTACAGCCCAGTGGGAAATGGGGATATTGAGGAAGCTGATGAATACATAGAAACCCGCGCGGTAAACGAGATAGATCTAAATGGTGCGCTGGCACTGTCTCTCATGGGTGACGATTACAGTGTTTTCTCCAATACCATGTTGTTGCGCCAAACCCAAGTAGACAGTTCAGAAGAAGCGGGCATACGAGGCGAGTATCGTAACTTTACCATTAACCGTGAATATACTTGGCAAGAGCGTGAGTTTTTCATGCAGCAGTTTAGCGGTGATGTATTTTTTCCTGAAACAATGGATGCCAGCATAAAATGGGGGGCAACCATTGCCAGTGCCAAACTGGATTCACCCAATAGCCGCTCTTATTCATTATCCAGTGATAATGGAATCGCGCAGGATGATGCCTTTAACCCTCTAGCGCAAGATGAAACGGCTCAGTCCGAATTTTCAATGGACACAAATCCAAGAGTTGACTCTACTAAATTGCAGGATGATGCAAACGATATTCAATTAAACGGTGATTTACGTTTGTTTGAAAATGATAATTATGAAATTAAATTGACGGCTGGTTTTTCATTGTTAAGCCGCGAAAGGAAGGTAGATTCTACCTCCTATATATATGCCCTGCCAGCCGATCAAAGCAGTCTTTCGGATGAATATAAAAATGAACAGGACATCTCAAAAGTTATTAACAATGAATCTGTTTCTAATGGCGACTTCACCATAGAGCCGTTAAATGATTACAAGGCATCGTATACAGGCACGTGGGATGTAAATTCATTTTTCATTATGCCTTCCGTTGAGTGGTTCGATATTCTTAAAGTCGAGGCCGGAGTTCGCCTAGAGGATAGCTCTATGGTGGTGCGCACCTCGGTAGATCCTATCACCAATACCTTTATCGAATCTAAGGTCGAAGACGATGATATGTATCCAACCATCAACGTTTCGTTAACTCCGCTAGAAGACTTTAAGGTTCGATTAGCTTATTACGGCTCTATTAATCGCCCTGATTTTCGTGAAGTCGCCCCTGCGCAGTTCACCGATACAGTGAGTGGTGATACCTATAAGGGCAATGACAAGCTAACCGAAGCCACCATCGATAATTTAGATTTACGTCTCGAATACTATTTTTCAGATAGCGAAAGCGTCACCCTGGCATTGTTTAGGAAAGATTTTGTGGGTGCTATAGAGCGCACCGCCGACATAGTGGCGGGCAGCAGTAATGAGGTTATTTATTCATTCGATAATAACGGTGATTCATTTGCACAGGGTGTGGAGTTAACGGCCAGTAAGGATTTTGAATTTAGAGAACTTGGTCTTCGACTTTCGGGAAATTTCTCTTCATTTGATACCGAAATAGAAGTGTTTAGTGACTCTGGTAATTTAATGAAAACGCGTCAACTTCAGGGACAGCCCGATATATTGTTTAATCTTCAGGCGGCATTTGATGAGTATGAATCGGGCCGAGAATATACGATTGTCGTCAATCACACAGGTGAAAACCTACATGCGGTATCTGCTAATCCTCTGTTGGGTGATGAAATGAGAATGGCTCGAACTGTGTTGGATGTTAATTTTAAGCAACCTATCGTTATGGATGAACTAGATTTTAAAGCATCTATTAAAAACTTGTTGAATGCAGAGGTAGAGCAGCAACAAAGTGGATTAATGACAAAAAAATATAAGCCTGGGGTTGAGTTTAAAATGGGTATTTCATACTTGTTTTAATCTAATTGTCATAAAACTTGTTTAGTATTAATTACGTATTTTTAGTATTCAGTTCAGTAAAATAAAGAGAGAAATAAAATGGAAAAATATTTAGTTAAAACACTCGCAGTCGCCGTGATGGCGGCAGGACTTTCTGCCTGTGGTAGTAGCAGTGATGACAACGATCAACAACCAAAATTAGGTGATGTAAACGGAAATACCAGCGCCAACCCAAACTTTATTTTTGATCAAACCACTTATGTGGGGGCGGTTGATCCGGCTGCGACCAATGCCTGGTGGGGATTCGCCTTAGATGGTTCTATTCCGGCTTCGGCTGCGGCAGTTGAGGTGACTACGGCTACCGATACTAGCTTTACTCCTACGGTTACCTTTGCGCCAAACATGGCCGGCATTACTGCCGCAGCAGATTGCCCAGCGGGCTCTGGAACTTATCAAATTGTAGATACAGGGGAAGACGTAATATTGGATGGGAAAACCTTTCAAAAATGTTTGTTGACTGGAACTATTTTGGAAAATTTAACGTTAAGTAATAATGTAGTTTGGAGCCTAGCAGGTCGAGTAAATGTGGGTGACGGTAACCGTACTCTAATCTCCACAGATAAGGCCGTACGTGATGTGACTCTAAACGTTGAAGCAGGTACTATTTTTCATAGTGTAGCAAAGTCATCTTTGGTGGTGACTCGTGGCTCAAAAATTAATGCGGTAGGTACTGCGGACCAACCTATTATCATGGCTGGTGAAGCAACCGGCACTTATGATGGTACCGGTGAGTGGGGTGGCTTAGTGTTGCAAGGTTTTGGTTACGATAACAAATGTGGGGATCCAAAAGTAGAAACTATCTGTAATGTAGCGGGTGAAGGCGATTCAGGTACATTTGGCGGTTTCGATAATGCAGATAACTCGGGTTCACTGCAATATGTGATTGTAACGGAAGCCGGTGATGAACTTGAAAGTGGCGATGAGCTGAATGGCATTGGTTTCATGGGTGTAGGTTACGGTACCACCTTAGACTACATTCAGGTTCATAATAACTTTGATGATGGTGTTGAGTTATGGGGTGGTGCGGCCGATCTTAAGCACCTTGTACTTACCTCTATTGAAGATGATTCCATCGATTGGGATGAAGGTTATGTAGGTAATATCCAGTACGCTTTGATTGTTCAAACTCAAAACCAAAATAATGATAAAAAAGGAAAGTACCACGCCTTTGAACTGGATACTGCGGGTGATGCGGCCGAAGATCCTTACCAGGAATCCAATCCAACAGTCGCCAACGTAACGGCGATTGCATCTCTGAATGCTGCCGAATCAAATGGTGGTGATGGAATCCACTTAAAAGAAGGATCTGAAGGCCAGTTCGTTAATATGCTTTTTTTAGGTGATTATCGTAATTGTGTATACTTAGATGACAAATATTTACTAACATCTTATGCCGCGACTCAAGATGCCTTTGTAAATGTATATGGTCTTTGCAACACAGATATTGGTTTCAATACACAGAATGGCTCTAATGAGTCTATCTATACTTTTGATATTGAAACGGCGACAACTGTTCTAAATGACAATTTAGCTTATGATGTTGCCGTCACTGCAACTATTGAGTCAAAAGAAATTGATGGTACAGCTCCAAATTTATAGGGTCCTATAAAATAACGGATATATAAACGGCACCCGAGGGTGTCGTTTTTTTTGCCTGTTTGTAATAAGTCTAAAGTGTTTGTTCAATGTCAATATAAACGGAAAGATGTCATAAATTTGTAACAATGTACTCGTGTCATAAATCTTAAATATTACTGCAATAAAACTGAAAAAATTCTGCAACACTACTGTCATGTAACTTTTTTGTCATAAAACCTGCGTATCTTCCCTTCTATCGAATGACATTCGTTTGGCTTAGTCCCGAATTAAATTTAAAGAGTTAAAAGGTACAGATTATGCCCATGAACATAACCACCCGTTCCCTGCTAACGGCGGCAGTATTGTCAGCCACAGCAATGACAGTAAGTGCGGCCAATATGGACACAGCAATAAATAAAGGGGTTGAGCGGGTTACTCAGGCCCAGCAAGCTCAATTTAAAATTGATGCCATTGACGGCCAAACCCATAGTGCGATGCGTGAGTATCGGGGGGTAATCAAGCAGGTTGAAGGCTTAACGGTTTACATTGATCAACTAGATAAACAACTAAATACACAACAACAAGAAAAGCAAAAAATCAGTAACAGCATTCATCAAGTATCGGTGATAGAGCGCCAAATTACCCCATTGATGCTGCGCATGATCGATTCCATCGACCAGTTTGTACAGGCGGATGTGCCTTTCTTAAAAGAAGAGCGTGTTAAGCGCATTACTAAACTTAAAACAATGATGTCTCGTTCGGATGTTAGCGTGGCCGAAAAATACCGTAAGGTTTCACAGGCCTATCAAACCGAGTTGGATTATGGTCGCACCATAGAGTCTTACCGTGGCGATATTGAAATTAACGGGCAAAGTCGCGAAGTAGATTTTTTACGTACTGGACGAATTTCGTTAGCGTATCAAACCTTGGATGGTAAAACGTTAGGTGTATGGAACGCTAAAAATAAGGCATGGCAAGCGCTAGATTCCGCCTTTAAAAGTAATATCAGTAAGGGCATTCGTATTGCCCGTGAACAGACTGCACCAGGGTTAATTAAAGTGCCAGTACCAGCGCCTGTTCTTACACCTGTTTTTTCAAATGTGGAGGTTAAATAATGAAATTTGTCCATCTAAACAGGGCTAAATCCTTCTCAGTAAGAGCATTGGCAGTAGCCTGTGTCACATTATCCTTTATGGTGCCGGCTCAAGCCGAATCCATCAATATGGCTGAGTTATTAAATCTAGTAAAGCAGGGTCAGGCACGCGATGACCATCAGCTTGTTACGCGTTTAAAAAAATTCAATATCGCAAAATACGATCAACAGCGTTTGCTTAAAGGCGCCCACGAGCAACGCCTTAGTCTAGAAACTAAAAGTGCACAAAAAGAGTCGTTGTTTGCACAAAATGAACAACATATTAGTCAAGCGCAAGAACAGCTTAATGAACGCTTAGGTAGCCTTAAGGAAATGTTTGGTGTGTTGCAGCAGGTGGCTACAGATACTAAGGGTGTATTTGCAAACTCGGTGGTGAGTTCACAAGTGGCTAATCGCGACGTCTTTTTAAATGATTTAATTAAAGTGGCCGGTTCCTCTTCGCAGTTGCCTTCAATGGAAAATCTAGAGCAATTATGGTTTGAGTTGCAGCGCGAAATGACCCTCACAGGCAACGTAGTTAAATACCAAGCGGATGTGGTATTGCCAAGCGGAGAAACCGTTAATAAACAAGTAATGCGTGTGGGGGCTTTTAATGTAGTGGCCGACGGTAATTACTTAGTATGGGATAACGAGAGCCAAAAACTGGTGGAGTTAGGCCAACAGCCAGGTGGACGTTATAACAGCTCGGCAGCCACGTTAGAAGCACAAAAATCAGAACTAAGTGGTTTTTGGCTCGACCCTGCCCGTGGCCAGTTATTAAAAATTATGGGCCAGAGTGCTGGTTTGGGTGAACGTATTTCACAAGGGGGAATAGTGGGTTACATCATTCTTTGTTTGGCCGTAATCGGTATTGTATTGGCATTGGTGCGCATGTTTATTTTAAGCAAACAGGCGTCACGTATTAAAAAACAAATGACAAACGATATACCTAATGAAAACAATGCGCTTGGACGTGTGATGGCGG
>JAPYOO010000023.1:30136-33802 GCA_029938135.1 Bermanella sp.
CAAATGACAAACGATATACCTAATGAAAACAATGCGCTTGGACGTGTGATGGCGGTTTATCAGGCCAACATGCATAGCGATACTGAAACCTTAGAGTTGCATTTAGGCGAAGCCATTTCCATCGAAATTCCTGAATTAAGTCGTGGCATTAACTGGATTAAGATTATTTCTGTAGTCGCTCCGTTACTGGGTTTATTAGGAACCGTGACCGGCATGATTGATGTATTTGAAACCATGGCCTTGTTTGGTACCGGCGATCCTAAGTTAATGGCCGGTGGTATTTCACAAGCCTTAATTACCACCGTACTGGGATTAGTGGCCGCCATTCCGTGTGTGTTTCTACATACCATGACCAATAACAAAAGCCGTGAATTGATTCAGGTATTACAAGAGCGTGCTACTGGCACCCTAGCCCGCAAGGCCGAACAACAACACTTGGCAAAGGCGGCATAAACCATGTTTATGCATGCTTACGAACAGGTTTACTTGTTTACTGAACGCGGCGGCGATGTGTTATTTGCCATCCTGGGCATCATATTGTTGTTGTGGTTTTTTATCTTTGAGCGGGTGGCGTACTTTAATTTCACCCATAAAAGTGTGTTAACACGCGCTTTACAAGAATGGGAAACCCGACAAGAACGCAATAGCTGGCAAGCGCATCAGGTACGTTTTGACTTAGTGGCTCAGGTAGAAATGGCGCTGGATAGCAATACACGGACTATTCAAATGTTGGTGAAAATATGCCCGTTGTTTGGTTTGTTAGGCACCATCACCGGCATGATTGAAGTATTTGATGTGATGGCATCCATGGGCAGTGCCAGTCCACGCGCCATGGCATCAGGGATTTCTAAGGCCACCATCCCAACAATGGCAGGCATGGTGGGTGCACTCACCGGTGTGTTTGCTATCTCTATGATTCAGCGGTATGTGCGACGTCAAAAGGCACAGCTGGAAGACAAATTAACCTTCGACCATTAACCCATGCTAAAAGCAGTGTAATGGTGAAACAGAGAATATAATTATGAGACGCGGATTTCAAAATTTGACGCCGGAAGCAGAAGAAGGTGAGATTGATATTACTCCCATGCTGGATGTTGTATTTATCATGTTGATCTTTTTTATTGTCACAGCGTCGTTTGTAAAAGAGTCGGGCATAGAAGTGAATCGCCCTGATGCCAGTACGTCAGTGGCCAAACCTAAAGCGGGTATTTTAATCGCCATCAATGAACTGGGTGAAGTATGGATAAACAAGCGCATGGTAGAAGTGGGTCAAGTTAGGGCCAACATAGAACGTCTGCATGCCGAGAACCCACAAGGTACAGTGGTGGTGCAGGCAGATGAAGAAGCCAAAACTAAAACCCTAGTAGCGATTATGGATGCGGCACGTCAGGCAGGGGTTTATGATATTTCACTGGCCACGCAGGAGCCATAACATGGCGCAGCTATCACAACACTCGGTGGGGAAAATAGCGCTGGCCAGAATGGGCATGGCAATGTTTGGCGCCGTGGCAGTGACCTTTGCGGTGTCGTTGATGATGCAAGGGTTAATTTCATCAGGCGGTTCAGTGTTAGAAGATAATGGACAGGGCAGATTAGTAGAGTTTGTTCATATAAAGCAGGATGAAAATCTGCAAACCAAAGTACGCAAACCCAATAAACCACCGGCCGCTGCCAAAGAGCCACCTAAACCCAAGATGAGCAAGCCCAAGCTAGATTCCAATCTTGCCAGTAGTATGGATATGGGTAGCCTGGATATAGCGGCCAACCTGACCATAGACTCTGGGTTAGGCGGCAGTGGTGATGGTGAGTATCTTCCCATTGTTAAGGTGGCCCCCCAATACCCAAGACGTGCCGCGCAAAAAGGCATCGAAGGTTATGTGGTGGTGGAATTTACAGTGAGCAAGTTGGGCACAGTGAAAGACGTGAAAGTAATTGAAGCGAATCCACCTAATATCTTTAATCGTGCCGCCATCAGCGCCGCCAAAAAATTTAAATACAAACCAAAAATTGATAACGGTGTCGCCAGCGACGTGACTGGAGTACGCAATATTATCCGGTTTGAATTGGATAAAAGCGCTAAAAAAAGAGGGTAATCATATGCAATATAATTTTAAGGGCAAGGCCACCAGTGTGTTAATGCTAGGAGCCCTAAGCTTGACGCTCACTATCATGATACCGGCCTATGCCGAGACAAATGCCGCAACCAATCATGAACAAGCAGCGAGCGATCCCAAAACAGAGAAGAAAAAAGTAAAACGCAAGGTGCGTCGTACGCAATCCATGCGCGCTAAAATTTTTAAGAAACTCGATAAAATTCGAGAGCTGTCCGATGCCAAGCAATACCCGCAAGCCATGGACGCAATAATTGCCATGGATAGAATTCGTCGTAATTCCTACGAACAAGCCATGACCTGGAACATGCTGGCGTATGTACAATTTAGTCAGGAAAAATATGGCGAGGCCATCAAGGCTTATGAACGGGTGTTAAAAACTAAAAAACTGTCGGCCAGCCTAGAGCAAACTACATTGTATAGCATTGCTAAGTTGTACTTAGTACAAGAGCAATATAAAGAGTCCTTGACGGCGATAAGTAACTGGTTTTCCGTGGTGGAAAAACCCGCCGCAGAAGCCTTCGTATTGCGCGCTCAGATTCATTACCAATTACAAGACTACTTGTCCGCGTTACCCGACATCAAAACAGCCATTAGCCAAACAAAAAATCAAGGTAAGCAACCACGGGAAAACTGGTTGTTAGTAGAGCGCGCAGTGTATTACAACAACAAAGATTTTGTGGCCATGGAACGTTGCCTAAAAGACTTGATTGCCCTGTACCCCAAGCCCCAATACTGGGTGCAATTGTCGGCGATTTATAATGAACTTGGAAATCCCGAGAAAGAGCTGTCGGTACTCGAGACCGCCTATGAACAAGCCTTTCTGAAAAAGTCATCTCATGTAATTAGCCTGGCACAGGCCATGTTATCGTTGGATATGCCTTATAAATCGGCACAGGTAATGCTGGATGGCCTTAATGCCGGAGTGATAGACAATAGTGGTAAAAACCTGTCGTTACTGGGTGACGCCCTAATGATCGCCAAGGAATATGATCAAGCCATTAAGGTCATGACTCAGGCAGCCACCTTAACTCAAGCACCTAAAGACTTTTATAAACTGGCACAAATTCATACTGAACGTCAAGAGTGGAGCCTAGCGCTAGGGCATGTATCCAAAGCGCTAAGCTATGAAGTCTTTAAGAATGAAGACCAGGCATTAATCCTAAAGGGCTTAGTACTGTTTAACTTAAATAAATTGAATGATGCCAGCTTAACGTTTGATATGGCGGCACAATTTAAAGATACCAAGAAGTCTGCTAAACAATGGCTAGCTTTCATTGAAGGAGAAACTAAACGCCGTGAATATATGGCACAACAAGCTGGTTAATATTGCTGATAAATATAAAACAAAATAATAAAACTTAACCGGACGGGCAGCCTTCCGGTTTTTTTATTCTCATAGATTGACATTATCCATTAATAACCAGAATACAAACCGCGTAAGCGAAAATACAAGGAAACTATCACTCCTTATATTAAAGTTCAGTATTTAAGAATGTTTCTAAGGCAGCTTCAAAGCAACAGCCTGCTGCCAATCAACCTCAGTTAAACAGGC
>JAPYOO010000609.1 GCA_029938135.1 Bermanella sp.
TACTGCTGCATCATAGGGGTGTGTTCTGTTTTGTCGCCCTTTGAGGTAACGGGGCTTTTGGGTGCGCTCTTGGCAGCTTGTTTGGTGGCCATAATGACTGCTCTGTAAGGTCTGCGCAGGTGTTTAGGCGGCAGATAGGCTTAAAAATAAAGGAGGATTGTACGGCAATTATGGGGGAGGGGTAAGGCTTGAAATTTGTGACGAACCATGCCGAGGCGGTACGGTTTATATGGCTTGAAATTCGCAGGTATTGTTAAAGACGCGCAAGCAGTGGCTCTCTCATTAGCCCGTATACTTATTCGTAATTAGATGATGACTTTAGATTAATCGTAACCCCTGATGGCAGCTCAAATCTCAAGCAGGCGAGTCATACATCGATTAGTGAGTCTGTTAAAAAGGCACCATATAGCATGCACACATTATAATTTTTATATGGAATATAGCCGAATACTGAATGGACTATCGATTTTTATGCCTGCTTATTCAGCCCTTTTATCCGCTTTAATAGGAATGCTCTATTTGCAGCTTAAATCTATCGAAGTATTTTTACGGTAACGGTAAAAATACTCACCTAATATCATCAAGATAATTGCGCCAAATTCCAATGGCCGCACCCACAGCGGCATTTGGTAAGATCCCAATAAATGAGGTTCTTCTAGGTTTAGTCCCACTACATAAGCCAGCATAATGAACACAGAGGCAAGCCAGGCACTCAGCGTAAAATGAATCACGGCGAAGGGTAATAACCACAATAAGTACCAAGGATTTATCACAGGAGCACACAGCAAAAATACTCCCATAATAAGGTCACCGCGAATTATATTATTACTAATATTAAGGGTGAGCCAGGGCCGTCGTAATGAAAACTTAGGCCGGCAAACTACATAGGCGTAGCTGGCTAAAAACAGAAACACAATCAGCGTCAAAATAAGTTTTGTTGTGTGTGCCGGAAACCACAGGGTCAGCAGCCCATAAAAAGCCGAGTTAAATTCCCAAGATTGCGCCATGGCCGCAAGGCCCAGTAGGTCACTTTGTAGATTGCCCAGCAAAGGGGCATATAAAACAATCAACGTGCCCATGAAAACACACCAGTGACGCGGTTGACTTTTAATTAATATAAACGGCACAAACAAGATGGCAAATATTTTGGCCGCCAAACTGGCGGCAAGCAATATCGCCGCGCTATAAAAGGCATGCTTGTGGGTGCACCACACCGCCGCCATTAACA
>JAPYOO010000610.1 GCA_029938135.1 Bermanella sp.
AAAAAGCCCGCTTGTTTCGCAACAAGCGGGCTTTTTTTGTACTAGATAAACCCAGACTTAAAAGTCTAAGTTATCTACTAACAATGCATTGGTTTCAATAAACGCACGTCTGGGTTCAACATCATCGCCCATTAGGGTGGTAAACATCTTATCTGCAGCAACGGCATCTTCAATGGTTACACGCAGCATACGACGCGCTGAAGGGTCCATGGTGGTTTCCCATAGTTGTTCAGGGTTCATCTCACCCAGCCCTTTGTAGCGCTGTATGCTGTAACCACGCTTAGCTTCACTCATTAACCAAGCTAACGCATCTTCAAAACTACTGACTTCTGATTTACGTTCGCCACGTTGAACAAATGAGCCTTCTTCTAATAAGCCTTCTAAATGCCCACCTAGCTCACAAATGTTCTTATATAGAGTTGAGCCAAAGAAGTCATGAGAAAGAATGTAGTCGGTTGGGATACTGTGATTAATCACTTTCACGTCAGGCACAAAGATATGGCGTTCAGTATCTTCGATTGCTTCAACCATTACCCGGCTATCGTTCCCTTTAGGATTAGGGAAACGTGCTTGTAACTGCTCACTCCAAGCTTCAACCGCCGCTTTATCTTTAAGGTCTTCAACCTTTAAAACAGGCATGTATATAAGCTGCTTAAGTACTACTTCTGGGTACACTCGGGCCAGACGTGCAATACCATCAAGTACTTTACGGTATTCTGCTACTAGGTTGCCCAAGTTTTCGCCACCAATACCTGGGGCTTCTGGGTTAACATGCAAGGCAGCACCGTCTAGGGCGGTGGTGGTTAAGTATTCGCTTAACGCTGGATCGTCTTTAATATACTGCTCGTGTTTACCACGCTTAATCTTATAAAGAGGTGGCTGGGCAATAAAAATATGTCCACGCTCTACGATTTCAATCATCTGGCGGAAGAAGAAGGTTAATAGCAGAGTTCGGATGTGCGATCCATCCACGTCCGCATCGGTCATGATGATAATGTTGTGATAACGCAGTTTATCAATATTAAACTCTTCACGACCAATACCACAACCTAGTGCCGTGATGAGCGTGCCCACTTCTTGAGAGGAAATCATCTTGTCGAAGCGTGCTTTTTCTACGTTAAGAATCTTACCTTTAAGCGGCAAAATGGCTTGTGTGCGACGGTCTCGGCCTTGTTTGGCGCTACCGCCAGCCGAGTCCCCTTCCACTAAGTAAATTTCAGATAATGC
>JAPYOO010000196.1 GCA_029938135.1 Bermanella sp.
TAAATACTTTAAAGCCAAAAAGGAACGTCATGAAAAGATTAATCTTAACAATGTTATTGTGCGTTCTAAGTGCCTGCAGCACGATCATTCCCATAGAAGCCGAGCCCAATGATCCAAAATTTGCACCGGTGCCCGCTCAATCATTAAAACCACCGCCAGTGACCAACGGTTCATTATTTCAACACCACTATTCAATATCGCTTTATAGCGATCAAAGAGCAAGGCGCATAGGGGACGTTATTACCATCATCTTACAAGAGCAAACCAATGCCAGTAAATCCAATTCTACTAACACCTCAAAAGACAGCGAAGTAACACTGGGTCCTACCTCGTTGTTTGGATCAAATGTGGACTTTTTAGCGGCCGGTTTTACCGGAGAGCGTTCCTTTACAGGTAAAGGTGCCAGCGGGCAAAGTAATAGTTTACGTGGAGAGATAACCGTGACCATTAGCGATGTATTACCTAATGGCATTCTAGAGGTGAGGGGAGAAAAATGGTTGAGCTTAAATGAGGGCGACGAGTTTATTCGGGTGAAAGGCTTGGTTCGGCCACAGGATATTGGCCCAGACAATACTGTGCGTTCCAGTAAGTTAGCCGATGCCCGTATTAGCTATGGCGGGCAAGGATCGGTGGCTAATGCCAGTAAACCAGGTTGGTTAACGAAATTTTTTAACAGTCCACTTTGGCCTTTTTAATAAACATATTATAGCTACTTTTAATACGTAAAAATAAATTTAATCTAATTCATTATATGTTGTAGGTGAGAATAATTATGATAAATAAATGGTGTATTATTTTATTAGTACTTTTTTCTATACTATTATCACAAACTAGCATTGCCCAGCGTATTAAAGATATTACCAGCGTGGCAGGAGTACGCTCTAACCAACTTATTGGTTATGGTTTAGTAGTAGGTCTTGATGGTACCGGCGATAAATCCCCGTTTACCAATCAAACCTTCATTAATATGATGACGGAATTTGGAATCACAATACCGCCAGGTACCGACCCTAAACTTAAAAATATTGCAGCGGTTTCACTTACCTCGAATTTGCCACCATTTGCAAAACCGGGACAAAATATTGATGTGACTATTTCATCAATAGGCAATGCCAAAAGTTTACGGGGTGGCACTTTATTATTTGCTCCATTAAAAGGCGCCGATGGTAATGTGTATGCCGTAGCACAAGGAAATTTAGTGGTAGGGGGCTTTGGTGCTGAAGGTCGTGACGGCTCACGAATAACAGTAAACGTGCCCAGTGTAGGTCGTATTCCTAATGGGGCTACCGTAGAAAGAGCTGTTGCCAATGCTTTTGCCCGCGGTGACAGTTTAGTCTTGAATTTAAATAGTCCAGATTTTACCACTTCAAAACGATTAGCCGATCGCATTAATACGTTGTTAGGGCCAAATACTGCGTATTCTATGGATGCCACTAGCGTGCGGGTGAGTGCGCCCAGAGATCCAAATCAACGGGTATCCTTTTTATCTCTTATTGAAAATTTAAATGTGACCCCAGCCGAGGCCACAGCTAAGGTTATTATCAATAGCCGTACCGGTACCATAGTAATTGGTAAACATGTAATTATTGATGCGGTAGCGGTGACACATGGTAGCTTAACGGTCACCGTGAAGGAGGGGTTTGAGGTGGATCAGCCCAATGCATTGGCCGATGGCGAAACCGTAGTGGTACCCAAAACGGAAGTGAATATAGATGAAGAAAATAATAGAATGTTTATATTTGCGCCTGGCGTATCCTTAGACGAAATAGTAAAAGCGGTGAATGAAGTGGGGGCTGCACCGGGAGATTTAATGGCAATTTTAGAGGCCTTAAAGCAAGCGGGCGCACTTAATGCAGAGTTGATAGTCATTTAATGAATACCTTAAAAACTAAAAAAACTGAATTCAAGAAGCTACAAATACTAAATGACGAAATCAATGGGCTGGCAGATGGCTCTAGTCTGGCGACATTGGATCATAAACTGGCTTTACGACAAAAATTATTGGAATCCATTTTTATTGATTACAAAGCTGAATTTAATGAGCAAGATATTATTTTTTTAAAAAGTATCATTAAGGATAATGACTCCATGTTAGGTATTATGGAGGAAACAAAGAAATCTAAAGGGGATACTATTATAAAAACAAAAACCCGTGGTAAACGGGTAAAATTATACACGATAATAGCACAGCAAAAATGAAATTTTGTTAGGAGCTGATACTGCTTGTGCCGACAATATCGTAGGAGCTTGCTTGCAAGCGAAGAATCCAGTGCAAGTTATTCGTGTGCAAGCACACTCCTACAATGTGAGTAGCTGATGTTTGTGTCGATATCTCGCGATTTCTTTCCGCTTTTTGCCGCTTTAAAATCAAAATGTAGTCTATATAATGAATATTCTCACCTAATACACGCCCTAAGCTGTAATCTCCAATTCTGGCCCAAGCTTTGCAACTTCTTATAATAATTGTTTTATAAACGTGGCCGGGATATGAATAACTTAAGTAATACCTATAGCTACAACGATCTAGCCTCGCTAAATGCCATTACCCAAGTGGGAAAAAAAGATGAGGCGCAAGCTCTAAAAGAAGTGGCTAAGCAATTTGAATCTATGTTTGTGGGCATGATGTTAAAAACCATGCGTGAGGCAAATGCCGTATTTGAAGAAGGGAACCCGCTAAGCAGCAATGAATCAAAATTTTATCGTCAAATGTTTGATGATCAATTGGCATTGTCCTTAAGTAAGGGAAAAGGCATGGGCTTAGCCGATACGTTATACCGCCAATTAAAGCAGCAGTTTGATGTAAAAGAACACGCCAAAGACAATGAAAGTAAAGAAGTTACCCATAAAGGGTTTAACTTAAATAACAAGATCAACCCATTCTCCCTTTCTAAGCCAGTGACCTCATTACCTGTACCAGCGGATGTACCCTTTGATCTTAAGTTTAATAAGCCAAAAACCATTGTGCCAATACCTACAAATACACCTATGAAGGTCAAAGAAGTAAATAATATTAAAACCGATGACTCATTGAAAAATGTATTAGGTATACAACTAACAAATCAACAACTTAGCGCTGAAGTAACTAACAAAAAAGAGTTAGCTCAAATATCAGCAGGTAAAGTACAAAAACAGTCTGGATTTCAAACCCCGCAAGAATTCGTGAATACTATTTGGCCCATAGCACAAAAAATAGCCACTGATATGAAGGTAGAACCTAGGGCTATAATCGCGCAGGCAGCCTTAGAAACAGGCTGGGGCAAGCATATTATTCACCAACAAGACGGTAAAAATAGCCATAATTTATTTGGCATTAAAGCCGACCGACGCTGGGATGGTGATGTGGCTAAAGTGAGTACATTAGAATATAAGAATGGAATAGCCAATAAAGAAATAGCGCCTTTTAGAGTCTATGATTCGTACGAATCAAGTCTTAAAGACTATGCGCACTTTATTAAAAACAGTAGCCGTTATAAGGAAGCGGCTCAGCAAGGAAGTAATATAAAAGGCTACAGCGAAGGACTACAAAAAGGCGGTTACGCTACCGACCCAAATTACGCCAATAAAATTCAGCGAATCGCTGCAGGCGACGTGTTAAATAATGCCATTAACCAGGTGAAAAGAGGTTAAGCATGGCCGACATTCTAAGCATTGGCATTTCAGGGCTAAAAGCGCATCAGACCGCGTTATCGGTTACCGGTCATAACATCGCCAATGCCGATACCGAAGGTTATAGCCGACAAAAAGTCAGCATAGTAAACAATACTCCTCAATTTTCTGGTGGTATTTGGGTCGGGTCGGGGACTATGGTCGAAGACGTGAGCCGAATATATGACCAATTTTTAGTGGGACAGCTGCAAAAAGACACCGCGACATTCAATTATTTTGAAACCCTTTCAAGTAATGCAGGTCAGGTGGATAAGCTACTCGCTGATCCCAGTACGGGAATTCAACCAGGCATAGAAAGTATGTTTGGGGCTTTTCAATCGGCCATTGATGATCCTAGTTCATTGCCAGCTCGCCAGGTTGTGTTAAGTGAGTCACAGGGACTGGTAGATCGGTTTCACTCTATACAAAGCCAATTGAATGATTCAAATAATATTATTAATGGTCAATTAGGCGCTATGGCCTCACAAATTACCACGTTAGGTGAGTCTATTGCTGAGCTAAATACTCAAATTCAGTTTGCAACATCTAGCGCAAACGGTAATGCACCCAACGACTTATTGGATAAACGTGATCTTGCTATAAAGACGTTGGCCGAACTTGTTAGTGTGTCGGTGGTGGAACAAGATGGGCAGGTAAACGTTTCTATTGGTAATGGCCAATCGTTGGTAATAGGCAATCAATTCAATAAACTTTCAACACAAAGTGGTGCTAATGACCCCACACGTGATGATGTTGTATTTACGGTTAATGGGGTAGTTCAGGTTATTACCGCTCAAATGGATGGTGGTCAAATGGGCGGACTGCTGGATTACCGTACCGACGTTTTAGATCCGGTGACGAATCAGCTAGGGCGTATGGCGGTGGCCTTACAATTTAATATAAATGAACAGCACGCGCTGGGTATAGATATAGACGGTCAGGCAGGTGGTTTATTTTTTGAAGATATAAATGACCCTAGTATTGCGCAAAGGCGGGTGGTGGGAAATGCAAATAATGCACAGCCCGATGATCGAATATTAAGTGTGAATATAACGGATCCTAATGCCTTAACCGACAGTGATTATGCGGTAAAATTTGTGGGGCCAAACGATTATACCTTTAAGGTTACGAGGGTGAGTGATGGCCAAGAGATTTTATCATCATCACTGAGTACTGAATTTCCAGAAAGTTTTAATATTGAAGGATTTGATTTAACCTTTGAATCTGGTAGCTATAAAGAAGGCGATCAATTCTATTTATTGCCTACCCGAAACGGTGCCAAAGACATAGAGCTAGATATAAAACTGCCACAAGAGATCGCCCTGGCTAGTGCTGTTATGACGGAATACGATATTGGTAATCAGGGACAGGCTGTTATTAGTTCAGGGGTGGTGTATGACAGCAGTGCCTCTACATTTGATGTGCCTGGCGCTTTATCACCACCATTAGTGATTAAATTTACCAGTGATACTCGTTACGACATATTAGATAATACTGACCCATCTAATCCCACCCAGCTTAGCCCGCCTATTATGCAGCAGGTATATGTTTCAGGGGTGAGTAATGATTTATTACCCAGCGATGAAGGCAAGACAGCAGTCACTAGTTTGGGTGGATATTTACCGGCTGATTTTTTCTATCAAGATTATACCGCAGTAACCCAGACACCGGGAAATGGCTTGTTTCCTGCGCGAATTCGCTTTAGTGATCCAGACCCCATTACGGGCGGCACCTTGCAAAGAAGTGTTATTAGTATCGGTGCCGACACGCCAGCCATTGAAATAGCCAATATTTTGAATGATCAGAAGGGTATTTCAGCTACCGCACGCACCACTTTAGAATTAAGTGATTTTGTGGGTGATAGTAACGATTTTTTACAGCAACACTTTTTTCTTAATGGTATTGAACTTACCGATACGTTGCCTTTGGGGCAATTAAAGTATGACATAGGCTATCCAGAGGTGGTACCCGAACCCGTTACTGCTAACTTTATTGCCGATAGAATAAACGCTAATACTAATTTTCAAGATATGGGTATCGTAGCAAAAAGTGATGGTGGCAAGGTATTAATAACCGCCTTAAACGGTGATGACTTATCCATTGAGTTGCAAGGTGATCATGGCGATAGCATGAGTGTTAGTAGCGGTGTTAAAACCTATGTTAAATCCACAGGAGTATCTCTTCCTAAGCCCTTGTCTAAGTTTGAAGGTTACGACTTTAGTGAGGGTGGACCTTACACGTATGAATTCGAGGTTCAGGGTCAGGGAACGATAAATATCGAGCTAACAGGCACCTATAATACCGGAGCTGAATTGTTAACAGAAATAGAAAATCAAATTACCAGTACAACTTTTTTTTTCAATGGTGATTTGGCCGTCGATATAGATGAAAAAGGCAATATTAACTTTAAAACTCAAATAGATATTAGCCCAAAGGGCACTAATGGCAGCGCAAAAATAACGATGGGCGGGCAGGTAAAAGTAGTATTGGACGAGGGAATAACGATGGAGTCTGAGCCGCCATTGAGCAACCTATTTGAAGAGTTCCCAGATCAAGTACCTGTGTATTTAGGGTACGAGCTGAGTATGGAAGGTACACCAAAAGAAGGTGATCTTTTCTATGTGGACTTTAACAGTGACGCCGTAACTGATAATCGTAATGGAACATTTATTGGTAATGTTCAAAGTAAAGACATTTTAGAAGGAGATCTAACCATTAGTGAGGCCTATGGATTAATGGTAGAGCAGGTGGGATCAATCACTGCTCGAGCACAAATTAATACAGAAAGTTCACAGGTGCTTTTACAAAACAGCCAAAACAGTGTTTTAGCAGTAAGCGGCGTGAAT
>JAPYOO010000611.1 GCA_029938135.1 Bermanella sp.
ACTGCGCCAGCTGTCATAATGAATTTACCCCAGGGCCAGGTGCACAAATTAATAACAATTATGGTGAGTGGCTAGCGTCATCTTTTAATGCTCCTAACAATCCACAAAAAAATCGCAGCTGCATTGATTGCCACATGCACGCCGACCCACAACTAATAGGCCAAGATATACCCGGCTACTCCACCAAGGGCGGCCATTTAAAAAATAATGTTCGCACCCATCAGTTCACCGGTGCCAATAACTACTTAGCGGGGTTACGCAGTGACACACACGCCAAACTAAGTGAATCGCTGCTTAAAACTGCTGCTACTTTGGATGTGATGCTTAACCAAGAAACGCTAACCATTAGAGTTAACAACAAGCGTTCTGGCCATCACTTACCCGGTGGGTCTCGCCGCCAGTTATGGCTTGAAGTTAAAGTCACTGATGGCCAGGGGAAACTGGTTTATAGCAATGGCTTGCTTGATGACAAGCAACATGTTCCCAGTGATGCCAGAAAATTTCATAAAGTGGGGGCAGACAAACACGGCACAAAAGTGGGGTTAAGCTTTTGGCGGGTGGAGAAGTTATTAGAAGATACTCGCATTCCAGCTGATAGCAGCCGCGATGAAATATTTGAACTGCCCACTAACATTCAATACCCCGTTAATGTCAGCGCACGCTTATTATTTAAGGCTTTTTCCAGAACTCTTACAGACAAAGTACGTGGGGCATTTCCAGATGAGGATATACCCTACGCACCAGTGGTTGAGATGCAGGCGGTTAACGCAGTATTTAACAGGGCTGAGCCGACCAAATAATATTTAGCCGCACTGATAAGGATTTTTTACTAGGAGCATTGGATGCACCTTTGCTTTCTAGCATCATCATACGTGGCTGCCCACCTTGCTGATCATGTTCTTGAATCTCTAGTACCTTTAATTCACATAACCCAGAAAGCTGAGCCAAGTGATTGACTTTTTGTTGGCTCTTTTCAAATGCCTGAGTCACCAACTTCTGACGTGCCTGCCCAGTTTGTAGATCACTTACCGTTATTCCCGACTGCCCAAAGGCATGTGCGTTTAACGTCGCAAGCTGAGGCAATACTTCGCCATATTGCTGTATCGATAAACCAGACACCTTAAACCTTTGGCTTATTTCAAAAGAAACGATCTGACGGGGTTTATTAGCCGGGTGCTCATATACGGGCTGCAAACGCAGACTATCTGCCGATAACTTACTTTGAA
>JAPYOO010000612.1 GCA_029938135.1 Bermanella sp.
TAAATTTACTTAAAACGAGTACCAGCAAGAATAGGCATGACATATATAACCGCATAAATGGTTGCTTAACTTAAATTACACCTCAGGAGTAAAACGCTATTATGCACCGTTCATTTTGCCTTTTACTGCTGGCACTGTTGCCTGGTTTTACTTGGGCAACTGAAACCATTAGTGTTAAACATTACCAACAGCAAGCTCGATACGCTGTTGGTAATAAACTGTTGCATTTAGCGCTTGGTAAAATAGACAAACCCTATAACATCCATACTCCCAAGAGCCAACGGGTTAATGAAGGAAGGGGCGAATTACAAGTTATTTCAGGTGACTTTGATGTACAGTGGCTGTCGGCGACGCCATCTCGCGAACGTAACATGATCCCCATTAAAATCCCTCTTTACAAAGGGTTGTTAGGTTTAAGACTGTTACTCGTCAATAAACACAGCTTTAAGTTCATTAGCCGGGTAAAAAAAATAGATGGACTACGTCAATACACAGGAGGGCATAACACTCTATGGGCAGATCTTCCTGTATTTAAAGCTAATAAGCTTTTGGTTAAAACCCATGTGAGTTATGAAACTCTTTTTAGACAGCTTGAGGATAACCGTTTTGATTACTTTCATCGTGGGTTAAGTGAAATATGGGATGAACAAGAACGCTATAAAGATACCCTTAAAATTGCCGACAACATTATGCTTTACTACCCTCAACCCGTTTACTTTTTTGTAACTAAGCGCCGCAGACAACTGGCTGAAGACATTAAACTGGGATTAGAGCGCGCCTTAGCAGACGGCTCCTACAAAGCTTTGTTTTTAAAATCCTTTCAAGCCTTTTTAACACAAGCAAAATTAGATAAAAGACACTTAATTCGTTTAAAAAACCCAAGCCTACCCAAAGACGCCCCTGCGATAGACACCTCTTGGTGGCTGCCCAAGAATATTAAAATACTTTAAACCCTAACGGCTAAATGCATACACTAGCCCCAGCACAAAGGAGTGGGCCCCTTATCACTAATTTTGTAAAAAAATTATGCTGCCCTAACGCCTAAAATCAGATTCGTTTCATGCAAACTCTTAACGATACCTCAAAACTAGATGCCATTATTGTTGGCAGCGGTCCAGCCGGGGCAACCTTGGCTAATGAACTGCCTAAACGCGGGCAAAAGGTCGCCATATTAGAATGGGGCACCCATGAACCCATTAACCCATTAACCCATTAACCCATTAA
>JAPYOO010000613.1 GCA_029938135.1 Bermanella sp.
AACGGTGTTTTGCTTGTTCTTAAGCCTGCATATGCCTATGATTCAACGCTTTCTTATGATGTTTTAGAGTGCTTTATGTCTACCCTTGCCAAACCGTCTGCTGCCCAGCAAGCATGCCCTAACGGAAAGCCGCGTATTGCCGTTGTGGGTGCCGGTTTAGCGGGGCTGAGTGTGGCATGGTTGCTGAAGCAAAAATACCAGGTCACATTATTTGAATCCCACCCTACAGCGGGCATGGGTGTACATACCTGCGACTATCATAGTCGTGGTCAGCATACTCGAATCGATGTGCCATTAAGAATTTTTACCCAAGGTTATTATCCGCAGTTATTTGCCTTGTATAAACACCTTGGGGTTGAAATGGAGCGCAGTGATCACGCCGCGGTGTATCAGCGCTTAGAGACGGGTAAAAAAACCGTGTTGTTGCCCTATTTTCAATACATTAATAAAAAAATTGGCAATAAAAAATTTAGCGTACTGCATCGTAATAGTTTAAATGCGGGTGGGCTTTTATTGGCCCTTGGCCACTTTAGTTTTTTTAGGCGGGCTAAAAGTGATTATAAAAAAAATAAGAACCAGCTTACACAAATACGCTTTGGTGATTACATACAGCAAAATAACTTTAATACAAAATACATCGAACAAATATTACTGCCAGCGTTAGCCGTAACCTGTACCTGTGATTATGATGCAATATTAGATTACCCCGCCGATTTAATTTTGCAGTACCTTACCTGTGGTATTTTAGATAACGGCATAGTACGGGCCAAACTTGGGGTGGATGGCATTGTGCCTAAGCTTACTCAGGGTTATAGCGTATTGTGTGGCCAACAAGTACAAAGCATAAAAGAGAGCAGTGCAGGCCAGCCCATTACGTTGGTATCTAAAAATATTGAAGACGGCACGCTTAGTGAGTATGAGTTCGACTCTATTGTAATCGCCACTCAAGCGGATGTTGCTAAAAAAATATTGTCTAGTTTACAAAACCCTAAGCAGTCTCAGTTACTTAACGCTATTCCCATGCAATCTTCAACCATGGTGCTGCATACCGACATTGATTTAGTGTATGGACAACAACATGCATCCTCCGTGAGCTATATTTTTGATGAAAATTCTCCGCGTCCCTCTACCACCGTAGATTTAAGCAAAGCGTTTTCTACTTATGCACAACAGGCTCCGGTATTTCAAACGTGGAATATTCTTAAAGCGCCTAAAAAGGA
>JAPYOO010000614.1 GCA_029938135.1 Bermanella sp.
TCATTTGGATACACTGTCCAATAATGCCAAAGCAAGAGCAAATAAAGACGTTAAGGGCAACCCTAAGACCCACTGTATAACAATAATCAAAAAAGACAGTTTAAAATATGGACCACCTTGGATTCGCCGGCACCCCCGCCGCATTGCAATATATAAAAGCCGCCGCTGACTATGGGTTGTCGGCAAGCACCATACTGGCCGACAATCAGATAGACCCCGATTTATTAAACAATGATGTAAAGCGCATTACCGGCACCAGCTTTCAAAGCCTAATAAAGTATTTAATTGAAAAAACACAAGACCCCTGCTTTGGTTTGAAGTCATCTAGGTATGTACAGGCAGGTTCGTACAGCGTGTTTGGTTACATGGTAATGAACTGCAAAAGCCTTAGGGAAGCCATGGTTAAAACCCCTGTGTACGAAAAATTAGTGGGTGACATGGGAGTAAGCGAGATTATTGCCCTTGATAATGGCGACACCGAGATGCGTTGGCACTGCAATTACCCAGACCCAGCTGTACGCCCGCATATGATTTCAAATGTATTGGGGTCGTGGGTGAACTTCGCACGTTTTTTGGTAGATAACCCACAAGATAACCCTAAACAAGTAAACTTTGAATTTAGCCAACCCGATGGCCGCAGTGCCTTGCAGTATCAGGCCATGTTTAGGTGCCCAATTCAATTCAACGCGCCTTATAGCTGTGTAATTATGGATGATAAAACCTTAAATCAACCCATGCGCCAACCCGATGAACAGCTACTTAAAACCCTAGAAAATCATGCCGATATTTTAATGGCCGACATAAGTCACGAGCAACCCTTGCCCATGCAAACTAAAAATGTGATTCGTGGTTTATTACTGGAAGGCTTGCCCAGAAAAGAGTTGGTGGCTAAAAGGTTAGGGCTGACAGAACGCACTTTGCAGCGACGTTTACAGCAATTTGATTGCAGTTATCAGCAAATTTTAGACGAAGTACGCTTAGATCAAGCCAAGGATTTACTCACGCAAACGGAATTATCTATACAAGATATTGCGTCAAAACTGGGCTTTAGTGAGCCGCGCTCGTTTCACCGCAGTTTTAAAAGCTGGCTGGGTATGACACCTGGGGAGTTTCGAGACAAGAGCAAACAATGAAAGACAGCCAAGAGTAGTTAGATAATCGCGCAGGGGCTGCACTCGTACGAGCCCACCCCGTGGGCGATAGCGTAAAAAGAAAAGCCT
>JAPYOO010000197.1 GCA_029938135.1 Bermanella sp.
TACTTAGTATTAGATTTAGCCGTGAACTATCAAGTACAACCAGAGCTGGCGGTTTACGGCACAGTAGATAATGTACTGGGCAACGAATATGTAGTAGCGGCACAACCCATGGGTTACCGTCCGGGTAAGCCTCGTACTTTACAGTTAGGGCTTAAATACTCTTTCTAGTTTTTATCTTTCGTTAAAAAAGGCCCTCACAAATTTGCGAGGGCCTTTTTTTATGACCTTACCTTAAGCAATTTTCTTAACATTCGATAAAAGCCCCAACGCCTGCGTCTTTTCTACATAGTTATAATTAAACGCACTGGCCACCGCCTTGCTGGTAAGTTTACCGTTGTGAACGTGTAAGCCATTTAATAAATGTTCATTACTCACAAGGGCGTTTAATCCTTTGTTGGCCAACTGCAATGCATAAGGCAGGGTCGCATTGGTTAACGCAAAAGTGGATGTTCTTGCTACGGCGCCGGGCATATTCGCCACACAATAATGAATAACACCATCCACCACAAAGGTTGGGTCTTGGTGTGTGGTGGCCTTACTGGTGGCAAAACAGCCTCCTTGGTCAATCGCCACGTCTACCAAAACAGAGCCCGCTTTCATGTGTGTTAACATTTCACGGCTAATTAATTTAGGCGCCGCCGCCCCCGGAATTAACACTGCACCAATCACCATGTCGGCCACTTTAATTTCACTTAATAAGGTTTCTTGTGTGCTGTAAAGGGTGTTGAGCTTGTCGCCAAATAAGTCGTCAATTTCTTTAAGGCGCAACAAAGAGCGATCTAAAATGGTCACGTTTGCCCCCATGCCCAATGCAATACGCGCGGCATTTAAGCCCACCACCCCGCCACCAATAACCGTCACATGGGCCGCCGCCACACCGGGTACTCCACCCATTAATATGCCACTGCCCCCTTGGGTTTTACGTAAGCAACCAGCGCCTTCTTGCGGGGCTAAGCGACCGGCTACCTCAGACATGGGCGCTAACAGCGGCAAACCACCATGATCGTCGGTGACGGTTTCGTAAGCGATGCAGCTGGCACCACTTTTTAAAAGTAAATCGGTTTGTGGCTGGTCGGCCGCTAAGTGCAAATAGGTGAACAATATTTGCCCCGAGCGTAGCATTTTACATTCGTCTGTTTGCGGCTCTTTTACTTTAATGATCATGTGGGCTTGCTTGAATACTTCGTGTGCCGAGCCCGCAATTTTAGCCCCAGCTTGCAGGTATTGTGTATTGTCTAAACCAATAGCCAGTCCCGCGTCGTTTTCAATGAGTACCTCATGGCCCGCCGCCACCAGTTCCCGCACACCTGCCGGTGTTAAGCCCACACGATACTCGTGATTCTTAATTTCTTTAGGTACACCAATAAGCATGATCAATAGTCCTTTTTTGTGATTGAAAGTGCCTGTGTGTCTATTAAATTCTATGGGGGAAAAGCGGGAATTATCTTCTTAGTTTGTTGTTAAAAAGGGCAATATAGGTTTAATCTTCTATAAATATGCGGTAATTAGGAAGATTGGTCGTTATGCAAAATCCCACAGATTTAAGCAAAATTGATAAAAAAATCTTATTAGAACTGCAAAAAAATGGGCGTATCAGCTTTGCTGAGTTAGCGCGCACAGTGGGCATGAGTAACACGCCCTGTTTTGAACACGTAAAACGCTTAGAGCGCGACGGCATCATAGAAGGCTACACCGCCATCATCGACCCACAAAAGGTGGGGGCCAATTTAGTGGTGTTTGTACAAATCCGTTTAAGTCGTAATAACCAAGACATCTTTGAACAGTTTAAACAGGCCGCCATGGCCTTAGTTGACGTACAAGAATGTTATCTAGTGTCGGGTAATTTTGACTACTTAATTAAAGCGCGTGTGGCCGACATGCAAGCCTATCGTATCTTTTTAGGTGAGACGTTATTAACTCTTCCAGGTGTGCAAGAAAGCACTAGCTATGTGGTGATGGAAGAAATTAAAGAGACCATGAACATCGCGCTGTAAACGAAACTATCGACACACCAAGCCATTATGCAATTAAGGCGCAAGGCAATCACTCAAAGCCCCTCAATAAGCGCTATTATTAAATAAGGGCGTTACCATTCAGGCCGCTTACCTTTTCCTTAAAAAGGGCTGTCATGACCCTACACCCAGCTATTCACGCGGTGACTCAAAGGATTATCGAGCGCAGCGCACACAGTCGGCAACACTATTTAAGCCGCATGCAGCAGGCCCGCAAAAATGGCCCTAGCCGCAGTCATGTCTCGTGCGGCAACCTTGCCCACAGTTACGCCGCCTGCGAGCCCGCCGACAAATCGGTCCTAGCGGTGGATAAAAGTGCAAATCTGGCAATTATTAACTCCTACAACGATATTTTATCGGCCCATCAAAGCTACGAGCATTACCCTGCTTTAATTAAGCAAGCCGCACGTGATGTAGGCGCGGTGGCACAAGTAGCAGGTGGAGTACCGGCCATGTGTGATGGGGTGACTCAAGGCCAAGCGGGCATGGAATTATCCCTTTTTAGCCGCGACGTCATTGCCATGGCCACCGCCATTGCCTTGTCTCACGATGTATTTGATGGCGTGGCGTGTTTAGGTGTGTGCGACAAAATCGTGCCCGGTTTATTAATAGGTGCGTTGTCATTTGGTCATTTACCGGCGGTGTTTATTCCTGCAGGCCCTATGCCCACCGGATTGGCCAACAGCGAAAAACAACGGGTTCGCCAACGATACGCCGAAGGCAAAGTAGACCGAGCCGCGTTATTAAAAGCCGAAAGCGCGTCGTATCACAGTGCGGGCACCTGTACGTTTTATGGCACCGCCAACAGTAATCAAATGCTGATGGAAATAATGGGGCTGCATTTACCGGGCAGCTCATTTGTGCCGCCTAACACGCCGCTACGTGATGCCTTAACAAAAGCCGCCACTCATTTATTGGCAAGTCGCACGGCAATGACAAATGAATATCTTCCGTTATGTGAAATCGTCAGTGAAAAAACCTTAGTGAATGGTTTGATTGGTTTATTGGCCACCGGCGGCTCCACGAATCACACGTTGCATATAGTGGCCATTGCTCGCGCGGCGGGTGTGATTATTACTTGGCAAGACATGGCGGACTTATCAAAGGTGATCCCATTATTGTGCCGTATTTATCCTAACGGTGAGGCCGATGTAAATCATTTTCACGCGGCCGGCGGCATGGGATTTTTAATACGCGAATTGCGCGCTGCTGGTTTGTTGCATGGGGATGTAAAAACCATCATGAAGGATGGACTCGATGCCTATTGCAAGCAACCGATCTTAAAAAATAATGAACTGGCCTTTGAAAACACGCCGCAAAAAAGTGGTGATGAGTCGGTGTTAAGCAATACTGCCAATCCTTTTAGTGCACAAGGCGGCTTAAAAGTTTTAAGCGGTAATATTGGCCAGTGTGTGATGAAAACCTCGGCGGTAAAATCCGAATTTCAAGTCATTAAGGCCGCCGCCGTTGTGGTGACAAGCCAACAAGCATTACAAGATAAATTCAAAGCCGGCGAGCTTGAGCGAGACTTCATTGCGGTGGTGCGTTTTCAAGGGCCAAAAGCCAACGGCATGCCCGAGCTGCATAAATTAACCCCCGCATTGGGCGTATTGCAAGACCGTGGTTTTAAGGTGGCACTGATTACCGACGGGCGCATGTCGGGGGCATCAGGCAAAGTCCCTGCGGCCATTCACTTATGCCCTGAAGCATTAGATGGTGGCATGATCGCCAAAATCCAAGACGGCGACATGATCACCCTAAACAGCATTGAGGGCACTCTTCAGTTGCATGTAGAGCCAGCGGAATTAAATAACAGAGTGGCCGCCACCGGTAATTTAGATGAAAACCAATGGGGCATGGGCCGTGAGTTATTTGCGCCATTACGAGCTGGCGTGGGCGGTGCACAAAGTGGTGCGTCGGTATTTACAACCGGCTTTGAAGTTTTGGATAAACAACAAATGGATAACAAATAAAAAGCAATGTGTAAGGCGCAGCCATGAGCAATGAACATTCATTTATATCACCCAGCGCCTTAGTGGATGAATTGGTAAAACAATGCAGTTTGGCATTAAGTAATGCGGTGACGTTGCGTGGCACAGCCAGCCTATTGGTTTCTGGTGGGCAGTCACCCTTACCGTTTTATCAAAAACTCTCTATGCAAGACCTTCCCTGGCAGAGCATACACATCGCCTTAGTAGACGAGCGCTGGGTAGCACTAGATCATAAGGGCAGCAATGAAGCCTTAGTGCGCAGTCACTTACTTATTAATAACGCGCAATACGCGCAATTTATCCCCATGAAAAACCCATCTGTAACGGCGCAGCAAGGGGTGGCAGAATGTGAAAATCAGTACCAAAAAATACAGCTGCCTTTCGATTTTATCATTTTAGGCATGGGGTCAGACGGCCATACCGCATCCCTATTTCCAAAAGCCTTAGGGTTGGAAAAAGCGTTAGATCCAACAGGCCAAGCGTGTTGTGCGGCTATCACAGCCATACCAAGTGATACCACGTCAGGCTTATGTGAACGCATGACGCTTACAGTGCCGTCATTATTAAACTGCCGTTCTTTAAACCTGTTAATAACCGGCACCCGTAAACAAACAACCCTTACCCAAGCCAAAGAAGGCAGTGATGTCATGGAGATGCCCATTCGCAGTTTTCTTCATCAACAAAAAACGCCATTACATATTTATTGGACCCCCTAAGTATTTTAAAAAGAACGTTAAAAAGTGCGTGTGAATAAACCCAAGGAATAAAGAAAAGGGGAATAAGTAATGAGTTTGTCTGTATTACAAATATTAAAACGCTCACCGGTGATGCCGGTATTGGTGATTGATAAATTAGACGATGCGGTGCCGTTGGCTAAAGCATTATATGACGGTGGCTTGAATGTCTTAGAAGTTACTTTGCGCAGCCCCGTGGCGCTAGAGGCCATTACCCTTATTCATAAAGCACTGCCCAAGGCCATTGTGGGTGCGGGCACCATTTTAAGTGAGGAAGATATGGATGCGGCCACTCAACACGGCGCGCAGTTTTTAGTGAGTCCGGGCTGTCATGAACATCTGGCCCAACACGCGTTAACACACAAAATGACGTTTTTACCCGGAGTCGCCACACCCAGCGAAGCCATGAGTTTATTTGCCATGGGATTTACCGAATTAAAATTTTTTCCAGCCCAAGCGGCCGGAGGCATCCCTATGCTTAAATCCATATTTGGACCATTGCCTCAACTCACGTTTTGCCCCACCGGAGGCATAGATTTAAAAAAAGCAGCGGACTATCTAACCCTACCCAATGTAGCGTGTGTAGGTGGATCATGGATGGTGACACAAAAAGATATCACGGATAAAAATTGGGTGCGCATTCAAAATCTTGCATGCGAGGCTGCTCGCTTAGGGGGTAAGTAAGCTCAGCGGATTACATCCCCCTACCTTTGTTTTCTTTATATAAATTATAAGCCTATATAGCGCTTTCTTATTAAGGCCTAACAAGAGCTGATATTTCAATATTAGATAGCTTTCACCATTGTTCATACGTCGCAAAGAGGTCTAAGATTAAAGCTCAATCACTCTTGGATCAAATCCGATGAGAGACTCCTTAATCATTCCGCCCTTGCCTAACATATTACTTTCTATTCAAAACATAATGAAAGAAGAAGAGCCGGATATCATGGCCATTGCCGGATTGGTAAAAGAAGATATTGCCCTTTATACCTTGTTTTTATCAGCCGCAAATAGCCCTTGGATGGGGTTAAGCCAGCCAGCCACCTCTATTGAGCATGCCATAATGTTAATGGGCCTAGATCGTATTTATAGCATGGTTCAGGCCGTGACCATTCGTGACTCTTTTAAAGTGACAAAATTAAAGGAATCCTTTTGGACTGCCGCCATTGATGTAGCGGGGATTTGCAGTGATTTAGCCCATCGTTTTAGTGGCTTAGATCGTAACCAGGCCTACAGCATTGGCATGCTGCATAATGCTGGTATTGCCATTATGTTGAATCATTATAAAATTTTTAAAAACTATATTAAAACTCATGAAAGCTTATCTGCGCCTCAGCTATGCGCCAGTGAACGTAAAGAGTTTGGAACCGATCATTATTTACAGGGGGCGCTTATGGCTAAGCATTGGAGCCTATCAGAAGAAGTAGTTCTTACTATTCGATGCCAGCCAATAGCTGAAAAAATACTGACGGGCCACAAAGAAATGAGTGAAAACATCTGCACCTATTTATCAATATTAATGTTAGCCAAGTGTGTAAGTGCTGAATTTAAAAAGTATTGGTTATTAATAGATGATAAACAATCCGCATTAGAAACCAGCGTAGCGCTAGATTATTTGCATGTTAATCATAATGATTTTGAAGAATTAAAAGAAGATCTACTGGATGA
>JAPYOO010000615.1 GCA_029938135.1 Bermanella sp.
CGGTATCAATACCCACAACATCCATCAAGTAAGCAGGACCCATTGGGAAGCCGAATTTTTCCATTACTTTATCGATTTGACGGAAATCAGCACCGTCTTTCATCAATCCAGCGAAACCGCCGAAGTAAGGGAACAATACGCGGTTAACTAAGAAACCTGGGCAATCGTTAACAACTACAGGGGTTTTACCCATTTTCTTAGCGTAAGCTACAGTTGTTGCAACGGCTTCTTCAGACGTTTTCTCACCACGAATGATTTCTACAAGAGGCATCATGTGTACTGGGTTGAAGAAGTGCATTCCCAAGAAGTTCTCAGGGCGCGTAACGCTTTTAGCTAGTAGATCGATAGAGATAGTAGAAGTGTTAGAGGCGATGATTGCATCTTCTTTAACATGCTTTTCTACTTCAGCTAATACAAAACCTTTAACTTTAGGGTTTTCAACAACCGCCTCAACAACAACATCTACATCGCCAAATTCAGCGTAAGATAATGTTGGACGAATACGGTTAAGAGCTTCACCCATAGCCAATGGCTTCATGCGTTTCTTATCAACACGACGAGAAAGCAATTTGTTCGCTTCACTTAAACCTAGTTCGATACCGGCTTCAGCAATATCCTTCATTAGGATAGGCGTACCTTTAAGCGCAGAGATATAAGCAATACCGCCACCCATGATACCCGCGCCAAGTACAGCCGCCTTATTAGTAGGCTTGGCAATAGCATCGTATTCTTTGGCTTTTTTCTTAAGCAATTGGTCGTTATTAAACAAACCCACAAGCGCTTGAGAAACAGTCGTCTTAGCAAGTTTAGCGAAACCTTTGGCTTCGTTTAACAATGCTTTATCACGACCGTGGCTAGCAGACTTATGCATGGCCTTAATAGCTTCGATTGGAGCTGGGTACTGACCTTTAGTCTGACCGGCAACAAATCCTTTGGCTGTTTCGAAAGTCATCATAACTTCCATCATCTCAAGGTTAAGCTTGCTGGTTTTTTCTTCTCGGGCTGCTTTCCAGTTTAGATCACCGGAAATAGCTGCTTTAACCATGTTAATGGCTTCAGCGTGCAATACGTCGGCTGCAACAACCGCATTAACCGCACCAAACTTAAGCGCTTTAGCCGCTTTATGCTCAGCACCCATGCAAATCCACTCAATGGCGTTATCGGCACCGATAACACGAGGAAGACGCACAGTACCACCAAAACCAGGCA
>JAPYOO010000616.1 GCA_029938135.1 Bermanella sp.
CAATGCAGATGACGACTTAGTGGTGGCGCAAGCTGCTAACACGGATGCCACTATTTGCTGGTTTTCCCTCGACCCTCAGGCGGCTCAAATCATTCAGGCAAAGACCCAAGGTTTGACTTGTGCATGGCAAGCAGGCAACGATTTAGTGTACTTTGATGGCATACAAAGCCACCCTGTAGTGCAGGTAGCTGACATTCCGTTAACCATGGGAGGCGCGGCCCACTACAATATCCGTAATGCGCTAGGTGCATTATGTCTGGCCAAAGCCATGGGTATTGAAGACCTTGCCATTGCCACAGGGTTATCTAGCTTTAACAACGATGCCAAAGACAACCCCGGGCGCTGTAACGAATTTTCGGTTAAGGGAGCGAAGGTATTCGTAGACTTTGCTCATAACCCCCATTCAATTTCTGCGGTTACTCAGGCCATGGCTGGCATTGCTGCTAAACGTCGTTTTGTGATGATTAGCCACGCTGGCGACCGTTCTGATCAAGACATTTTAGCTGCGACCCAAAGTGCTCTGAGTCTATCTCCAGATTACCTACTGGCCGCGGAGTTACCACAATACTTACGCGGTAGAGAACTAGGCGACACCGTTAAGCTCACCCACCAACAAGCGACTAGGCATGGATTGTCACCATCTCAGCTGCTCACATCTGAGTCACCTTCAGCGGGTGCAAAGCAGATATTGGACCAGTTAGAAGAGGGTGACCTAGCCCTGCTATTGGTGTTATCTGAACGTGATCAGGTGTTTGAAATGATTGACTCGCTAAGCCAAGCATAGCTGGCCTAAGGCGCCAGCAATCGCTGTTGTTTGGTCTATAATTGAGTCGACTTTGAACAATTGGAGTATATTATGAAACCTATTTTTAAACAAATTTGTGTATGCTTGCTAAGTGCAGCTGCAACTTTGTCAGCGACATGGGCCACCGCAGAAGGCAGCCCAGATTTATTGGGAAACGATTTTATTAGCACGGGTGACAAAATTTCCGTGGCCCACCGTGGCGTGGATGATGTGTTTGCTCTGGGCCGTATGTTTAACCTCAATTCCGCCATCACCGGTAGTGTCCATACCATCGCCTCAGACGTGACCATCAAAGCCAGCGTTGGCAACAGCGTCTATGCCGCCGCAGATCATGTGGCTATTAGCGCAAGCATTGGCAGCGATGCTTTCGTTGTGGGCCAAACCATTGTCATAGACGCGGCCAT
>JAPYOO010000617.1 GCA_029938135.1 Bermanella sp.
ATAAGGCCCTGTTTAAAGGGGATTATAAAATCATGTATAACATGGGGCCGGTGGGAGATGATGAATGGCATTTATTTAATATCGTCACCGACCCAGGTGAAGTATTAGACTTAAAGCAAACAATGCCTGAACGCTTTGATTCTATGATGGCCGACTACCAAGTATACGAAAAAAATAATCGAATATTGCCCTTGCCAGCCGGTTATATTCAGCAACGTCAGGTGGGATTAAATGGCTTGCGAGATAGATTTGGAGCGAAGATTTTTACCTTTATGTTAACCCTATTGATTTTAGTTGCCTTTTATTTGGTTTATAAAAGCAGGCGAAAATCACTGGCCTAGTGCGGTTCAATAACTAGCCAATTAAACTAGGGTAAGCATAAAATTTAATTAGCAAATTAACTAACTAGGTAGGTCTATGTATAACTTTAAAAGATCGCTCACGGGGTGAGCTCGTACGAGGGCAGCCCCTGCCCGATCTTTTTAAGGCCGCAATATGCGGCCTTTTTTGTGTTTTATAATTGTAAAATTATTAACTGACAATTACTGGTTAATAACTATTTATTAGCAATCAATGCCAGCATGGCTTGTGCAGTATCATGGCCCGAGTTTTGATTTTGGCCCGTCACAAAACGTTTTTCATCATCCGTTACAGCAGACGTGGCCAAGAAGTCACGGAACTTGGTTTCACTACTAAAAATGGCACCGGCTTTACGCAGTTCAGCCTCTGGGTGTAGTGGTGTCATGTTAATGCCCAGCTCACTCACTTGTTTATCGGTCACGGCTGTCATTTTACGCCCTGAGATTAACAGTTTTCCGTCTTTGTCTTTGGCTTGGATAAAACCTAATGCACCGTGACAAACGCTGCCCATTACTGGGGATTTTTCACCGTAATACGCTTCACTAATTTTCTGTCCTAATACATCAGATTGCCCTAGGTCATATGCGGCACCCCAACCACCGGCAATAAAGATGGCGTCGTATTGTTTAAAATCTACATCGTTAATACGTAAAGAATTTTCAACTTTTGCCAACAAAACAGGGTCTTCCATGAAGCGTGCATCATCAGGTGAGCGAATAACAAAACTTAAGGTTTGTGGGTCAACTGGGATTTGTCCACCTTTAATGCTGGCAACATCTACTTCCATGCCCGCATCTAAAAAGTTGTAATAAGGGTGGGTCATCTCGGATGCCATTACACCGCTGG
>JAPYOO010000618.1 GCA_029938135.1 Bermanella sp.
CCTGGCATGCTTAAAAAGCCGTGACTGGTGGTAATCACCAACGCACGTTTGCCTGCAGTTACGGTAGTGAGAACCCCCGTGTATTCAGGGTGTAAACCGGCTTTATGCAGGACTGTGGGCAGTGCTGCCATAAATACCGCTATGGCCACGCTTGCGCCCAATAAGGCTTTGGTGAGCTTGTTCATAATGTTATCTCCAGTTTGCTGTTGTTTGGCTACATATTGACAGTTGGGGTGTCACATTGTGCAAAGAGTATTATTGGTTTAACCAATTTGCAAGGTTTATCTAATGACGGTATATTCGCTCAACTTTGTGAACCCTAATGTAAAAGGCCAGTATTGCCATGCCTCCTGTTACCCACCTACCCCTTCCCGATCAAGTGGCCAATTTATTATTGGCGCTTATCTATATTGGCGATATAAAAGCAGGGGATAAGTTGCCGCCAGAGCGTGTATTGGCGCAGCAACTGGAAGTAGACCGCACCTCGCTGCGCTCTGCCATTCGCACATTAATCAGTATGAATTTGGTGCGATCGGTACAAGGCAGTGGTATCACCGTGTTGGATTATCAAGAAAGCGGTGAACTCAATTTTTCTGAAAGGCTTTGCCAAATAGAAGAGTTGGAAATGAGCCAAGAATGGATTCGTGCTGCGTTTGAATTTAAGCTGACGTTTGTACCCACCTATTTGCATGCCATTCCTGATGTGGCGAAGTCTTCCCAGCGTGAAGAGATATTAGCCCTATGCCAACAGCAGTTCACTCAAGCCAAGTTAGGCGCCAGCCCCAAAGAACTGGCTGAAATTGAAGTTCAGCTACAGCAGTTTTTAGCGCGTATCAGTGGCAATCCGTTTGTGATGCTGCACACCAATACTATGCATCATCTAAACCTAAGGTTAATGACAATACTGTACGAAGGGGTTAATGCAAAAACGTATTTAAAAGCACAGAATGAAATTATAAGCGAATTACTAACGGGGAATATTAACGTAGAGAAAATGAAGGCATCCCTATTAGCGCTTTTTGATAAATATGCCAAAAATATAAAAAAACGAATTAATATGTTGCCAGAAAAATCGCGATTAATACGTTCACCTTTAAAACACAAACCCAAAATGCTGAGCTTGGGCTAGTAAAGTAGTATAGTTTTTTGCAACAGTCTAATCCGTGCTCAATGGGTTCTATCCATTGCTATATAAAAGG
>JAPYOO010000198.1:0-1663 GCA_029938135.1 Bermanella sp.
ACACAAGACTCTGAGACAATGCTTTGTATAGCCAGCCATCACCAACCAAAGAAAGCTACCTCATTCCGTTATCCCTCGGACACATAGAAGTAACCCGCCTAATTCTTAATCATTATTAAGATATTTTACCTATATAACTAAATGATCTAAAATCAGGCCGCTCAACAACCACGGGGTCTGAAAGGCGATTCTGTGAATTGTGGCCACAGTTGTCCTACAAATTGATTTGGCACTTTGGTCTTCAGCTAATAAAATATGACTCAGTTCACACTTTTACTGCCAATTCTTAGGGGGGATAGATGCAGCAAGCTCACATAACAAAGCAACAATGGCTCATTAAATTCTGGTTTACTCTAAGTTTAATCGCCGTAATAGTGTTTATTGCCGTTAACTCGGGAAACCAGCATCAATATAAAGATGTTGTTGAAAGCGGTGTTCTTAAAATCATTACCCGCAACAGCCCCACCACTTATTTTCAAGACCGAGACCAAAGCTCGGGCTTTGAATACGAGCTTGCCCTAAAATTTGCAGAATATCTAGGCGTGACATTACAGGTTGAAGTGGCCGACAGTCTTGATGATTTAATAACCGAAGTAGAGTCCGGTAACGTGGCTTTTGCCGCTGCAGGTTTAACAGTAACAGATGCACGCAGCGAACATGTTACCTTTGCTGACAGTTATATGAACGTCACCCAGCAACTTATTTATCGTACCGATCGCAAGCGCCCTAAGAGCATGCAAAGCATGTTAGAAGGCACGTTAGTGGTCACGGCACATTCAAGTCATGCGCATCAATTACGCCAATTACAAAAGACCTCTATGCCTGAGTTAACCTGGATAGAGCGTGACGACGCTGAAGTGAGTGAATTGGTGCAAATGGTCGAAAACGGCGAAATTGATTTCACCATAGTCGACAGTAATGAATTCCAAGCACTATCGGGTTTCTACCCTAAAGTACGCACCGCCTTTGATGTCAGCCAATCTCAAGACCTTGCTTGGGCTTTTGCTAAATTTAGTGACAACAAGCTGTTAACTGAAGCTCGCGACTTTTTTCACTTAATGCGCGAAACCGGTTTATTGGCACAACTTCAAGAACGTTATTATGGTCACCAGAATCAACTTAATAACGTGGGTACGTTAACCTTTTTACGCCAAGCCGATGAACGTTTAAATAAGTATCAGACACTGTTTGAAAAAACCGCACAACAGTATGATGTTGACTGGCGTTTACTCGCCGCCATTGGTTATCAAGAAAGCCACTGGCGCTCTAAAGCACGCTCACGTACTGGTGTACGCGGTTTGATGATGTTAACTCGCACCACTGCCAAAGAAATGGGTGTGACTGACCGCCTTGACCCACAACAAAGTATTGTTGGTGGTAGCGCGTATTTTGCCAAATTGAAAAAACGTTATAAACATATTAGTGAGCCAGACCGCACTTGGTTATCGCTTGCCTCGTATAACGTAGGCGCTGGACATGTAAGAGACGCGCAAAAATTGACCGAGCAACAAGGGGGCGACCCTGAGCGCTGGATGGACGTGAAAGATCGTTTGCCATTATTAAGCAAAAAGAAATATTACAAGAAAACGCAATACGGTTATGCCCGTGGTTATGAACCCGTGCATTACGTACAAAATATTCGTAAATTTTATGATTTATTGGT
>JAPYOO010000198.1:1763-6317 GCA_029938135.1 Bermanella sp.
CAAAGAAATCACTCCTCCTTATTCTCACGAGCCAACAGCTTTGCCTGCTTTTTCTGCTCACGGCGCATTTTAAAAAAGTCCTGCATCAACTCACTACAATCTTGCGCCAGCACACCCGCCACAACCTCCACCTCATGATTAAAGTAAGGTTGTTTAAACACCGTCATTTGCGAACACACCACACCCGACTTAGGCTCTAGTGCTGCAAAGATTACCCGCTTAATTCGAGCATGCACCACGGCACCACTGCACATAGTGCAAGGCTCAATCGTTACATAAAGATCAGCATCGACTAAGCGGTAATTACTAATATTTTTAGCGGCATCGCGTAACGCCATCACCTCGGCATGCGCGCACGGGTCATGGCTGGTAATGGGCTGGTTAAAACCACGCCCAATCACCTCACCATTCAATACCACCACCGCCCCCACTGGCACTTCGCCAAGGGCGTACGCTTTCTTGGCCTCAAGTATGGCCTGACGCATAAAAAACTCGTGAGTGTTGTTAGGTTCGGTCATTGCACAGTCATCTTATTTATTTGTTCCCGCTAGCGTCAGCTGCGTATCTTGCTGCCAAAATTCAACCAGTAATTTGGCCGTTAGTTCAGGCACTTCTAACATGGGGGCATGTCCCACATTCGGTAATATTTCTGTTTGCACATTTGGCATAGTTTCAAAAAACTTATCCACACTGGATACATGCAGTATGCGATCTTCCTCACCCCACAAGACCAAACTTGGCACCGTGAGCTTGCTAAATACATGAGTGAAACCACCAGAAAGTTTTGCCGCTTCGGCTTCTGTCATCATGTGTTTAAAAATATGATCGTTAGCCGCTTCTTTGGCCATGGCACGTCGCGCTAAAACATTCGTTGCAGGCCAAGGCAAAAATGGCACTTGCTCCATGGCAAAGCTCATTAAAAATTCCATATCTTCAGGACTGCGCACGATCAATGGATTTTTTTGTTTATTCTCAATTAATAACTGCAACTCGCTAGGTTGCTCACTATAAAAACCTGCCGCATCTAACAAGGCCAATGATTGAACTCTTGCAGGGTGGCGATAGGCGTACAAGCCTGCAATAGCCCCGCCCATACTGTTACCGGCCAAGTGAAAACGCTTAAGCCCTAGCGCATCTACAAACTCAGCCAAGCGTAGACTTTGTTTATCAAAACCATATTGCAGGTTGTTGTTAAAACTGCTGTCACCATGACCGGGTAAATCAGGCGCTATCACATGAAATCCTTCCAACTTTTGCACCATGCGTGTCCAATTATCTTTATCGGCAGCAAAACCATGCAGCAGTACAACGGTTGGGTCCTGTGGGTTACCTGCTTCTAGATACACCCAGTTATGATCTGATAATTGTATTTGGTGCTTTTCAAAACCCGCCATTGAGCGTTCAACGCCCAGACCAAGATCAAAAACAGAATTTTCAAAGCTGGCACAACCCGTCAAGAGCGATAACAGTACGATAGTTTTAAATAGTTTCATGGTGAGATTTTTTTATTATTGATTAGGTGCAAGCAGCTTAGTGACTGTAGGAAAGTCGCGCAATCAATAATTAGTATAGAGGTGCCTTTAAGTTAGGCTGTTTGCTCTTCCAGTAATTTTGCGCGTACATTCATCAGTATTTTACCGTAAGCGTTATGACCACGGCGATCTCGACCGCAGCCCCAAAAATAATCGTATTGAGAGTTATCCACTAGGGTCTCGTTCTGGGTGGCCAGCAATTCCGCGGCAAGAGCGGGGTGTGTTCTGCAGAGTGTATAAACGGCACGTGTCATGACGGTTTCACGCACCGCTGACCAGTCTTTTCTAATTTTTTTAAAGCGAGTTCGGCCAAGTTTCCGGGCAATTTGTGCGGTTTTAGCTAGGCGTATTGATTCTTGATATTCCCCTTCAGGGAACTTCATGCCCTGAAAGTAATGCTCAATACTGGGCCAAACCTTACCCTCTAATTCAAAGCCATTAAGCGCAAAACTTGAAAGGTTTCCTTCGCTATTACGCGCAATGCAGATTACATTTTCATCAACACTTTCAAAAAATGACACAGATAAACCCTTTTGTTAAGACGCTGCTTAAATACTATTAAAATAAGAATTCTAACTCAGGCTGAACCAGTAACGATTGCAGCTTGTTTTTGATCTCAATTAACCTTGGACGAAACACTGTGTCTTCGTGCATGCAGGTGTTTTTAAGGTCCGTTAACGCGCTCATTAAGCTTGAATCATACTGCTCGCTATTCAAGTCCAATAGATCCTCTAATAAGCAGGCAAACGCCCTTACCTCTACACTTTCCATGGCTTCACGTTGCATCTGTGGCAAAACAGACAAATCAGAGGCTGCACCAAAATCACCAAACAAAACCGACGCCTGATCATCAATCATCGTATTGTGAGCATATACATCACCATGGCTCACTTGCCTACCATGTAAATGCGCAAGAATATCCGCCATGCTAAACGCTATTTTAGTAATTTGTTCTGGGGTAAATGCAGTGCCTTCGTTAAAAGTGTCGCGGGTACAACTCACCAATGACGGCGGCAACCCTAAATTATAAAACGACTCCGGTATCAGCTTCATTACCAATCCAAGCTGATTCTTTTGATCAATCTTTGCCACCACTTTAATTAAATTAGGGTGATCACCTGCCGACAAACAACAATTTAATTCATCCTGTGGGTAACCATCGCTGGTCACGGCCCCTTTAAACAACTTAACGGCTATTTCAGCATCCACACCCTTAAGGCTAGCAGGCTGTTTTACCCAGCTAGCATGATGAATCACACCCGAAGCACCTTCACCTATTTGGTGATTTAACTGAATACTGGCCATGTTGACCTTTATCATGGGCGCATCGATTACATTTTTATTGAAGGCGTTGCCCGCAAATGCCAACCACGACATTTTAGGCAGCTGAAATAACCAATCAGGTAACGCGGTTAAATTATTAGCCGATAGTCGCGCCAACTCTAAATTGCGGCAATTGGCCATAGAACTTGGCAGCTCAGTCAGCTTATTGCCCGCCAGCGCTAACTTCTGTAGACGGTATAACTGCCCCATGGAATCAGGGAGTTTTTCAATTTTATTATCGGTAAGAATTAACCAGCGGGTTTGAACGGGTAGAGCATCTTCCGCCACGGTTGTAATCTGATTGGCCTTAAAGCCAATCATTTCCAATTTAGGGCATTCAGCCAGCACTTCAGGCAGATGAGAAAACTGATTATTGGATAAAAATAAAATCCTAAGATGTTTTAAACGGCCAAAATCGGCAGGCAAACTGCTTAATTTATTGCCAGACAAATCCAGCACTTCCAGTGAATCCGCCAGATCAAAGATCTCAGTGGGGAACTGGGTCAAGCTCTCAGCCAGCTGCAGGCGAGTAATGGCGGGCTCTGTAGATGCAAGTTCGCCTGATTTTAACTGCTGTAAGGTGTGCAAATTTTCGACTCTGGGGTGTAAAAAAGCGGGTATTTTAAGGTATTAGCTTGTAAGGGGGAAGTTTAATAACCGCTCGACTACCCCATTACTCTTTCTCGTCATTTCACAGGTACAGTCCATTTATAAAGCGGCGACCTTTGAAATCAATGATGGGCGTCTATTCCTAATCTAGAGAACTCCAAATTCAACTCTACGATCTATTTAATTTCTTCATATTGATCATATTCAACAACAACATCTAAAGTTCCATCATTATTTGAATCAAACCTCGATGAAACCAATTTAAACCCATTAAATTTCTGTGACTTAATTAAGCGACCCGTAGCTGAATCATAAAATTCAACAGTATCCACCGCACCTAAACTATAATGAGTATGCAGATCTTTAAACCCATCCATGGTTGTATCTTGCTTAGATAAGTAGCCCATATTATTTTCAAACATCGTAAAAGTTTCAAATACACCATCAAAGTTTAAGTCAGACTCTGAATAGTTTATGCCTCTTCTTAAAGTATACGTATAAACCTCATCAAACTTTCCATCGAAATTCCTATCCATTTCTGTTTTATGTATTCGCCCTCTAACATAAGTCCACACTTCATCTTTAATTCCATCACCATTATGATCCATTCCGCCATAAGTGAGCGACGTATTAAAGTAAAAATTAGTACAACCAACACCCACTATTACGCCTACCAACAGACTTAAGAAAACACTAAAAACTAGATTTTTTTTAGATTCAGGTTCCCTATGTGGCTCCTTAACAACCTCAGCTGCCTCCCAATCACTAATAATAGACCTACCGGCAGCATAGCCTTCATCATCCACAAGAACCCTTATGAAATCGCCCGCGAACAATTCACCAACCCCACCCTGTAAATACTCACCATCAATACGACACGATATTCCAGACCGCTCAATTACATCAGCAATCATTCTGGCTTCCAATGCGTTTGGAGCCTCATATACACATTTCATAAATTCCCTTTAGCGTTTGAGAGCGCACACAAAAAAGCCGATGCATCGCATCGGCTTTCAAAGATCAGTAATAAACTATGACAAGCTTATTCCCACTCAATAGTCGCCGGTGGCTTAGAACTTACGTCATAGGC
>JAPYOO010000199.1 GCA_029938135.1 Bermanella sp.
GGCCAACCGGTGATTGTGTTAAGTAATAACGATGGTTGTATTGTGGCTAGGAATGCAGAAGCCAAGGCGTTAGGGATTCCTGACCTTGAACCCTATTTTAAATTAAAACCCATGTTAAAAAAATTAGGTGTACATGTTTTCTCGAGTAATTACCCTTTGTATGGAGATACATCCAATAGAGTAATGGAAACCCTGAGGCACTATTCTCCTGAAGTTGAGGTGTACTCCATTGATGAAATGTTTTTGCAGTTAGATGGTTTTAAATTAGATTTAAACGATTACGGCCAACAGATGAAAAAAAGTCTTTGGCAAAATGTGCGTATGCCCGTTGGGGTGGGAATAGCACCTACCAAGACACTGGCCAAACTTGCTAATCACGCCGCCAAAAAAATCCCGCAAACAAATGGCGTATGTGTGTTGGATGCTCCCAAAAAATGGCAGTGGTTACAAAAGAGAATGCCGGTTAATAAAATATGGGGTATCGGCTCACGCTTAAGTAAACGCTTGGTAGAGCAGGGCATAATGACCGCCGCCGATCTAGCGGCCGCGGATCCAAAACAGTTAGGGTATTTGTTTAGTGTGAATATGGAGCGCACTATTCGAGAGCTAAATGGTGAATCCTGTATGCCACTTGAGGAAGCGCCTGCACCTAAAAAACAAATTTACTGTACACGATCATTTGGACAACGAATTTATGACTTAAGCGAATTACAACAAGCGGCTTGTTTGTACGCAGCCCGTGCCGCCGAAAAACTAAGAGCGCAAGATTCATTGGCGGTCACGTTACATGTGTTTATTAATACCAGTCATCATGCCGCCGATACGTATTTTAATTCTAAAACAGTCAAACTAGATTACCCCACCAATGATACTCGCAAAATAGAGGCCAAGGTAAAAGCCGCTGTTGCTAAGCTGTATCGTGCCGGTTATTCATACGCGAAGGCCGGAGTTGGTATCGTTGAATTGCAAGACCGTAGTCACAAACAAAATGATTTTTTTAACCCCGGTCAAAGCCTAAAGTCAGAAGCACTGATGATGTGCATGGATAACATTAACTCAAAGTTTGGAAGGAACAGCACACATGTCGCGGCGCAAGGAATGGGGGGGCGCTGGGCGATGAATCAAAATATGCTTAGCCCTGCCTATACCACTAGGTGGTTGGATATACCTGGGGTGGTGTGTTAAATGAGATTCTGTTGGATCATTTTTTTGGCGTAGTGTCTTGTAGATACCCGTTAACAAACAGATAATCAAATACCTGACTCACACATTTCGTTAAGGTTTTATGTTCGGTTTTAACATGAATTTCAGGCTCACTTGGGATCTCATATTCTGAATCAATGCCTGTGAAATTTTTAATCACACCATCGCGGGCTTTTTTGTAAAGGCCTTTCACATCTCTTCTTTCGCATTCATCAAAAGAAGTATCAATAAACACCTCTATAAATTCACCCTCTTTAAATGTATCTCTAGCCAGCTGTCGGTGAGCCTGTTTAGGGGATATTAAAGCCGCTATTACGATAGCCCCTGAATCCAGTACTAGCTTGGCAACTTCAGAGACCCTTCTAATATTCTCATCACGGTCAGTATCGGTAAATGTTAAATCGACACACAAACCTTTACGAACCACATCACCATCTAATAAATGAACGCTTCCACCTAGCTGAGTTATCCTTTGTGCAATCGCATTGGCTATTGTGGACTTTCCGGCACCACTGAAACCCGTAAACCAAAGTACAAAGGGTGTTTGGCTGTTTAAATGTTGCTGTCTTTTTTGACTCATTTAATTAGATTCATATTGTTTGAAGCGTGATTAATTATAGTGATTCTGAACATTATCCCTGTGTCCTTGAATAAATTATATGCTTTTTTAAACGCAGGGTCTTTTTAAGCGGTTTTTGGTGAAATATAACAGCCTAATCCAAGCCTTTTAGTTGTATTGATTGTCAGGAAGATTAATAGGCTACGTGCAATTTCACAAATCAGTCACCTAGTTCTCACCCCTGTGTAGGCCGTTGTCACTTTTGCTCTTTAGAGTCTCTTCTCGGACCGGCTATAGATTAACTTAGGATTAACTCAGGAGAATGGGTATGAAAAAGCAACTAGGATTAGCTTGTTTATTAGGCTGTGTGTCTGCAGGGCTCAAGCAACAACAAGGCCTTGAAAATTTATAACCATACTGGTGCCAGTGTCGATCTGTCGGCCTATGAGGTGCAGATGTATTTTAATGGAGGTGACAACGCCAATCTTACATTACCTTTGTCGGGAAGCTTGGCTCAAGGGGCGTTCATGTGTTGGTACACGGCAGCGCGCAAGAAAGCCTAATAACAAATGCCAACCTTATATCAAATGCCAGTTGGTTTAACGGTGATGATGCGATTGTGTTATTGAACGGCGGTGTCACCATTGATTCCCTAGGCCAGATTGGCGTGGATCCTGGCAGCCAGTGCGGCCAAGACCTCACCAGTACACAAAATAATACACTACGTCGTTTACCAAATATGAAAGGTGATGCCAATGCCTTTTTCTTTCTTTTTGTGAATACACGGCGTATGCCCTGATTTCATATTCCACTGCTCAAGAACATCATCACGGTTGAGGATTATGGCGTTTGGGTAAGTAGAATCTACACCCTGCAATATGTTCTATACTTAACAGTACTGAATATGACATTACGGCCATGATTAAATTAACCCTTTTAGTATCAATCGCCATCTTTTGTAGCGCCTGTGAGCTGTCTAACGACCTTAATCTTAAAAATCTAAAAGGTTACGAGTTTAGTCTGCACGATGTACAAGGTCATTGTACGGTGAAGCGGGAGGGTGATCGGCACTTGGCTATTTATTGTGATAATAAAAAGCTTAAACCGGTCATGAGCAGTTGTGAAGGGCAAATCTCTCATGGATTGGAGGACCCAAAATTTTATTGCAGTGGCGGTTTGTGGGTGCTGAATAAAAGTTGTTATATAGCGATGCTGAATACTCACAACGGCAATATCATGTGTAAAAAATAAGTAAAGATCATTTATTAGCTTAACGGTTGATCTTTGGGATAAGTAAGAGCATTTGGGAAAGGTTGCTACCTAGGCGTACAATACAATAACTGACCATATAGACAGTGCATCTTCGGCATTAGCATTCATCAAGTACCATACCTTTCTAGTAGAGATAAATCAGAAAGTGTGACAAAATTCACATGCTCAATTCAAGTCGTTTAATAAACACTCAAATTGGACATGGATGCCAAATTTGAAGAATTTACCTTTCTTTTTTCTTCGCTCAACCTAACATTTTAATGACTTAACCATTTAGTGGGCCGCTTTGGCTTTGCTATTTTTAAAGTGTTTTTGGCTTTAAACATCAGTTATATGGACATACAAATGAAACTAGCTCTGGCAACAATCCTGGCCACGGTATCACTTAGCGTAAATGCCGGCTCAATTTATAAGTGTGAAGATGCCAGCGGCAACATGAGTTTCAGTGGTGAGCCCTGCGAAACGGCTGCGGCTTCTCTGGGTTCATTGGGAAAGACATCCAGCACCGATAATCAACTTAAAAACACCGCCATTAAAAAGGTGATTATTAAGGATCAACAGGGGTTTAATGATTTCGCCGAGAGCCTATCCTTTAACAACATGAGCCATGTATTGAAAGGTCTGCAAAGAAACTATTTTCACGGTTTGAAAATTTCATATTTGTTGTCACAAAAAGACATTCAGTTCAAAAACACACGACCCCATTACGAACAAATTAATTATCTTGTAGATGTGAGACAGGGACAGGCCGAAAATCGTTTCTCGGTAAGTTATGCCCTGAATGTTAAAGGGAAAGAAAATCACAAGTTCTTAAACCTAACGAACCAACAGATTATTTCACGCATGAAGTCATTGGGGTTTGGTAAGCCTAAGATAAACAATGCACAGCATAACTGGGCATGGCGCCATGGCAATATAAGTTGTAATTTTCTGTATACCCGCAGCGCGTACAAAAAAATTAAGAGTTTTGAATATTCCTGCTCTGTGCCTGGCCAGGTATAGGTCAACCCTTCCCTGTAATAATTAAAAAGACATAACTCCTGCAGGTACACTTAAGGTTACCGCAGGGTAGATCTTAATGATCTACATTAAGGCGGTGGATATATGCAGTAATTAAACTTACCTCATGCTTTTGGCTTAAATTAAGGTAAGAAAAATCCGCTGAACTGATCTCACATCAAATGATAATGATAAATATCATTGGCTGTACCTCGTTTATTGTTAAAACAAACAAAAACCACTTAAGATAAAACGTTTTATTACGTTTAATTACATAAAATTAAACGGGTTATTAAATAGTTCACAGTATTTAAATTGTTAGTCTGTAGGCTAGCATTAAAATAAAATGCATTAAATTTTAGTATTCAAATTAATATCGTATAAGGATTTGTGATGTTGCGATTACTCTTGACTCGATTGGCTCTCGTTTTTTTAATTGGACTACAGGCGTCCTGTATTGACACAACGGAAAAGGGCGAAGACGTTGACGGTAATCAACAAGGAAAACAGCCCGGTAACTCAGAACAAGATACTTCAGGGGGCGGCGGTTCAGGCACAGATGATTCAGGCACCGGCGATTCAGGAACAGGCGATTCAGAGCCTAACAAAGAAATTCCTAAAACCATTGCCTATAATGGTTGGTCCACTATGCATAATAGCTTGAGCGGTCAAAATACCGAAAGTTCAGAGTCACCCAGTGCAAGTCATGACCCGTCGTTATTTAATTTAGTGGGTGAAATGTATAAAGCTAATGGATTAACCGGTTATAGCAGCGATTTTTCTTTTTTACCTCAAGGGTCTAACTTTATCGATGGGCCGGATGCGTTAAATAATATAAATACAACATCGGCCAGCGTCATTGTACTTTCTACTTATGGGGGGCAATCCGGAATTCTACAAGAACCTAGTAATGCAGACGCGGCTGATGGTTGGATTAATAAAATGGTTACTGCAGCACAAACGGCTCAATCACGCGGTATTACCCCTATCATGTTTCAGGCATGGGGTGGCTCAGATACGCAGGGGTCATTCCATAATGCAAAAATTAATAGTGATGCATTACAAGAAAAATTAGGAATATTGATTGTACGAACGGGCGAAGTAGTAGAGGCCTTAAGCCAGTTAAATAGCAGCTATACAACTAATAGTAATTCACCTGGTGGCAAGTATGTTCCTCCGGTACAGCACTTATTTAGCGGTGATACCAGTGATAACTTCCACGGCTCTTATGCCATGGCGTATGCTAATGCATTGGCAACCTTTAAGTGTTTAACGGGAATATCGGCCGTTAACAATGCCTTTGTTATTCCATCCGGTGGGGCTGCTGGAGATCAATATGGAATGTCACAAACCTTTATTAACGACATTATCCAAACAGTTGATAACATACAGATTGAATCATTAATGACAGGGTTGGAAGACGGCGCGGAACCGATCGCCAATAATTTTTCATTCAGTACGTATCACGGTTTAGATACCATTATAAATACCTCAATGGAATCTAATTTACTCGATGATGCCGCCATTGTGTTAGATAACTTTACACTTAAATCCTTTGATAATAGCCACTTCTCTAATATTGAACTGAATCAACACCAATTGCGACTTACCCCTTCCAATAGCTTTACAGGGGATACTATCGTTGTAGTAACGTATATCGATACCCAAGATCAAAGCATTGATATTGAAATAAGCATAACAGTGACCAGCGAGGCACTTGTTGAAAAGCAAGAAATAATAATTGGTTTTGGTGGCGGTGATTGGTCATCTTTTGGCTCTTCAGCCAACCTTTATAACCATCAAGTTACATCAGGCGGTAAGGTAATTAATGGCATACGTGGTTTTAATGCTCAGACTACCCAGGGAAATCTTCAAGACACGCAGGGAGTAGGGATAGGGTCGGTCACCGCTCTTACATCAGGTAATTTATCTGGGCCGGGATATGGCGCCAATGACAGCCCTGTGGTTAGTGATTACGGCCCTTATCCTGAGTTGTATAATTCATTATCGGCGGCACCTAGGGGCAGTACCGTCTCTTTTTCCATTAATGGTTTATCAAGTAGTACACGCTATCGCATTAATATGGCTGGGCGATACGTGGTGGATGCCACTAACTTAGTGACGGTTGATGTTAATGGAATCACTGGGCAGTATGATTCTAGCCGATCCCATGAAAATATTTCTGAGTTTGATGAGGTTGTCACCACCAATAGTAGTGGTCAGTTAATTGTAACTTTGTCATCGGATGGTACTTCTTCAGCTTCCCAATGGGGTTTGAGTTATG
>JAPYOO010000024.1:0-30022 GCA_029938135.1 Bermanella sp.
CCTGCCCTTGCGGCAGTGGTAAAAAATACAAACGCTGTTGTTTGCATTAATTACGTTTACGTGTGATTCCTTACTCATTACGGTTAGCCAAAAATGCGAAGCTTTTATAATGCTGGTATCATGCTTTAGTCTTATAAAGGAATCCATTCCATGATCTTTAAACTGTATCGCCTACTGATATTAGGCGCCTGTGTATTTTTGATCTCAGCGTGCGGCAGCAGCAGTGATAAGGCGCAGCCGCCTTTAACCGGTTTTGATAATAGCCGATTTTCACATTTCACCGCCACGGCCTATACCACGTGCGCGCAAACCAACAGCGGTGTATTGAAGTGTTTTGGTGACGGCAGTAATTATAATTTTGCAAACGGCTTAAGTGGGCTTGTGGGTGATGACGTTGAAGAAACGGGCGCGGGCATTTTAGCGGCGCAGTTGGGGGATACTCCTATTATTTATGCCATGGCCAATGTGTATTTTGGCTGTGCCTTGTATGAAGGCGGAGCGGTGAAATGCTGGGGCGCTAAAGCTTATATTGGGCTTGATGATCCTGCTGCTGATAGCAGTAATTTTGTGGGTGATGTGGCCGAAGAGCTGGGGAATAATTTGCCGGTTATCAATTTGGGTGCTGACTTAACGGCCAAGCAAATCAGTTTGGGCGATAGCCATGTGTGCGCCATTTTAAATAATGATCGTTTAAAGTGCTGGGGCAGCAATACTAATGGCAAGCTGGGTTATGGCGATACAGACAGTCGTGGCGATGCCGCGGGTGAGATGGCTGATAACTTACTATTTGTAGATTTGGGTGACGATGATCAAGGCCAACCACTTAAAGTTAGGCGAGTAGAAGCGGGCTACGATCGTACGTGTGCCATTTTAATGAATGGCGGCCTTAAGTGTTGGGGGGCCAATCATTACGCTCAAGCGGGTTATGGTGACTTTAATGCGCGCGGTGATGAACCTGATGAAATGGGTGCCAACCTGCCGTTTGTGGATCTAGGCTCTAATCGCACGGTTAAGCAGGTATTTAATTATTACATTCACACCTGTGCGATTTTAGATAACGATGATTTAAAATGCTGGGGCTCAAACAGTAAAGGTAAAGTAGGTGTGGCCAGTGGTGATGATGTTGTGGGTAATAATGTGCCGTTTAGTCAAACATCCATGTGTCACAATGGCGTACAGCAGTTGCTTTATGAACGTATCACTATAGCGCCTAGTGAGCGTTGCGTTTACGGGGGTATTGGCTTTAATATTTCACTGGATATAAACGATAATGGCACGGCGGATGCGGGTGAAGAAGTTGACCCTAAAACCTTTTGTCATGCCCAAGATATGAATATTTTAATTGATGTTCAGCCGCTGGCTGCCAGTGAGGCATTGTCGTGTGGTATGTCGGGCGGATATGAAATTATAAGCGATTTTGATAATGATGCCGATGGCCAGTTATCTAATGGCACTCAAAACTTTATGGGTGATACGTTGTTAGCCGTGGATTTTGCATCAAGCTCTACCGTTGTAGGTGTAACACAAGGCGACAGCCATACGTGTGCTTTGTTGGCAGACAGCACGTTAAAATGTTGGGGCGATAATTCTTCTGCCCAGTTGGGGATAGATAGTGATATTAGCAGCTACTCTAATGGCGCCAATGAAATCATTGCGGCGCAAACCTCTGTTGATTTAGGCGACGATCTTCATGCAGTGGCAATAGCGGGGTCATACGATTTTAATTGTGCGCTGTTAAATAATGATCAAATTAAATGCTGGGGCTATGATAACGATTACTCTACGTTAGGCATTCCTGAGTATTTAGATCAGTACATTGGTGATGGCTCCCCTGAACCTGAAATGGGCAATGCACTTAAGCCGGTTATTTTGTTTGAATAGTTTGTGTATTTTGCCAATAAGGTTTGCCGTTAAATAAACCATTAAAAGCCGCTTATATAGCGGCTTTTTTTGTGCGTTTTAATCAAAGCGGCCAGCTTAAAGTTATTTTGGCCCGTTATGGTTTAACCGATTGGAAGTAATAGATTTAAAGAGTCCCTTTAATAGCCCCTTCAAACAGCCCCTGTTTTTTTTGTAACGCGCTTATTAAAAATGCTCTTAGTTGTTGCACCCTTGCCGTTTTACGTAAGTCCACATGGTTAAGTACCCATAGTCCCCAATTAGATTGCGCAAGTTTTATATCTAAGCGGGTAACGGTTTTATCCATGATGCTGTCGGGTAAATAACAGGGCATGCGGGCAATGCCAAAGCCGGCTTTAACGGCGGCATACATAGCCGTTAAGTCATCTACTTTTAGGGCTATATGCGCATTGGGAAAATGTGTAAGTGCCCAGCTAGGTAATTGGCTTTCACCTTGCCACACCACTAACCCTACGTTTTCGTTTAGGTTTAATTGCTTGGGGGCATAAATAGCGTGTTGCAGTTGCGCCACTTTTTTACCCACTAAATATTCAGGCGGCGTGCTGGTTAACCGTATGGCCAAATCGGCTTCTAGGCTGGCTAGGTTACGAATCTGTTTACTGACTAATAGGTTTAATTCTATCTGTGGATGCAGGCGCGTAAATTGGGCCAGCTCGTCTGCTAGGCAGTACTCAAACACATCGTGGGGCATTGTAATATTTATGGGGCCCACTAGGCGGGTGTCTTGTGCAAATAGGCTGCGGGATATTTGCAGGCTTTGGGTTTCTAGCAATATGGCTTGTTCATAAATACTAAAGGCGGCGTCGTTCATGGCGTAACCGTCGCGCACTCGATTAAACAGGCGTACCCCGTGATTTTTTTCAAGGGCGGTTATGCGCCTAGACACGGTTGAATGATTTACTCCCAGTGTTTTAGCGGCTCCCGACAAACTGCCCTGGCGGGCCACGGCTAAAAAGAATCGGAAGTCGTCCCAGTTACTCATGGCGATAGCGTTACTCTTATTCATTATAAATGACTGTGCGTTTATGCACGGCTGGTTTGCAGTTATTGCGAATTTATCATTAGTCTAAACCTTCTTAAAATCCTTGTCGAACTCATCCACAAGGACACACACTATGTTTACTCTTCATCACGGCCCAGGCACTTGTTCATTGGCGGTTAAAGCGGCATTGACGTTAACCGGTACCGCGTTTAATACGCAAATTGTGAATATGCAGGCAGGTGAACACTTATCCGAGCCTTTTTTAAGCATTAGCCCTTTGGGCAAAGTACCGGCCTTGCAACTGGACTCCCAAGCCAATTCGCCGGTTATTACCGAAGGCTCGGCTATTTTGTTGTACTTAGACCGCGCATTCCCCCACGCCCAGTTAATGCCCGCTGGCAATACCGCAGCCTATGGTTTGGCCCTTAAATGGATGCAAATGTTGTATGCCACGGTTCATCCTCACTGGGGCCGCGTGTTTTTCCCCGAACGCTATGGCAACAACGCCACCAGTATTCGGGATGCAGCCGAGACCGAGATACACAAACTGTATGCCCTTATTGATGCGCAACTGGAAAGCCACGCCTATCTAGTAGGCGACGCACTCACACTGGCTGACTTGTATTTAATGGTGTCTATTCATTGGCAAGGGGCCCTACAAGTTCCGCTTACCGACAAATATGCGCACTTATCTGCTTACCAAAAGCGCATGTATCAACAGGACACTATCGGCGCGTTATACCAAGAAGAATTTGGCGTTTAACGCACGCACTAACAAAAGTGGGGCACTGCCCCATTCTGTTTTATCTTTAGTATTTTAAGCTTGGAGTTGGCATGAGCACATTATTTACGCCCTTAGAATTGGGGCAGCTGTTACTTAAAAATAGAATTATCATGGCGCCGTTAACACGTGGGCGGGCAGGTGCGGATGGTGTGCCTAGTGAGTTAATGGCGCAATATTATAGCCAGCGGGCCACTGCCGGCTTAATTATCGCCGAGGCTACGGCCGTAAGTGCCGACGGTCGGGGCTGGTTAAATTCACCCGGTTTATACACAACACAGCAGCAACAAGGCTGGCAAAAAATAGCACAAGCCGTACATCGCAATGAGGGCAAAATATTTGTACAGCTTTGGCACATGGGGGCCACCGTGCACCCCGATTTTGTACAAGGCCAGCAGGCGGTATCGGCATCTAACATTACGCTTAACGGTACCCTGGCTACACCCTTGGGCCGTGATAAAAAATTTGAAGCCGCCCGTGCCCTCACCCCAACTGAAATTACCTTACAGGTACAAAACTTTGTGAGTGCTGCACGCCGGGCTATAGATGCAGGTTTGGATGGTGTAGAAATTCATGCGGCCAATGGTTTTTTAATTGACCAATTTACCCGCGACAGCAGCAATCAACGAACGGATGAATACGGCGGCAGTATTCATAAGCGCTTACGTTTTATGCGCGAAGTGGTGGCAGGGGTGTGCAAAGAAATTGGCAGTCACAAAGTGGGCATACGTCTATCGCCTACCAATAATACATGGGGAATATCCGATAGCCAGTACTCGCAAACGTTCACGACCGCAGTGAACCAGCTAAACGAATTTAATTTGGCGTATGTGCATGTATTAGAGCCGCTTCCAAGCGACGGCTCTAACATGCAATACCTTACGCCGTTATTGCGCAAAAATTATAATGGATTGTTATTGGCCAACGCCGGATACAACCAGCAACGGGCAAGCGATGCGCTTAAACAAGGATTGGCTGATGCGGTGAGTTTTGGTTTACCCTTTATAGCTAACCCAGATTTAGTGGCCCGCTTTAAAAACAACGTATCGTTAAGTGATGCCGACAGCACACGGTTTTATACACCAGGACCACAAGGTTATGTGGATTACCTACCCGCAAAAGAAACTGGCTAGCCAACCCGTTTTACATTAGTGTTTAGTTACATCTAATGTATTGAGAATAATAATAATGAAAAAATTAATCGCCTTGGCCGCTTTTGTGGGCCTTAGTGTTTGGCTTGTGGGATTTTTACACGACGCCGGCCAATTTAAAGACATTAATCCGCACTTTGCTGGGCAATGCGACATTATCCCAGGGGTAGTGGGGGCCGAAGATATTAGCTTTGTACCGGGCAGCAGCATCGCGCTGGTGTCTGGCTATGACCGCCGTATCACCCAACAGGGGCAAGATGTTAACGGTGGCATTTTTGCGTATAACCTTGAAAACAAAAAATTTACTAAAATCTCGCCGCCGCTTGCCGATTTTAGGCCACACGGTATTAGCCTTTATCAAATGCCCAATGGGCAACCCCGTGTCTTTGTTATTAACCACAGCCAAGGCGGCCACGCGGTTAATATCTTTGACCTAATAGACGATAAACTGGAGTTGTTTAAAACCATTAAAGGCCCGGGCTTAATTTCTCCCAATGATTTGGTGGCGGTGGGGCCCGAGCAATTTTACGTGAGCAATGATCACAAGTACTTGGCCGGGGTTATGCGCCTGTTAGAAGATTACTTGTCACTTAAATTATCCAGCGTGGTCTATTTTGATGGGCAAGATTCTAAAAATATATTAAGTGGTATTGGTTATGCCAACGGCATCAACGTAAGCACGGATGGCAAAACGGTATATTTAAGTGCACTTACCCAAGGGCTAGTGAATATTTATGCTCGCCAAAGCAATAATGAATTATCGCTTATGCAGTCCATAGACAGCGGCACAGGGGTAGACAACATAGAGCTGGATGAAAACGGTGACTTATGGATAGGCGCACATCCTAAACTGTTGGCGTTTGTGGGGCATGCTAAAGATCGTGAAAAATTAGCGCCTTCGCAGGTGCTTAAAGTGTCGGTGAGTGATGGGGTGTATAAAGTACAAGAAGTATTATTAGACAGTGGCGCGTTATTGTCGGCCTCTAGTGTGGGCGCCGTAAAAGGCAACCGTTTACTGGTGGGCGCAGTATTTGATGAAAAAATACTAGATTGTGTTTTGCCCATGCAGTTAACGGCTTTTTAAACTGCTCTTTTAGCTGTTTTTAAGCTGCTCCTTTAGTAACTGGGTAAGCTCATCACTGCTGATGGGCCTGCTAAACAAGTAACCCTGACCATAGTCACAGTTAGCGCCTATTAAAAAGTCTTTTTGCTGTTGGGTTTCTATGCCCTCGGCAATGACTTGTTTGCCTAACTTGTGGGCCATGCTAATAATGGTCTCACATAATATTTTATCGTAGTGGTCGGATTCTATATTTTTAACAAAGCTTTGATCAATTTTAATAAAATCTATTTGAAATTTCTTTAAGTAGCTTAGTGCGCTGTAGCCAGTACCAAAGTCATCCAGGCTAATTTGCATGCCCGCCTTATGGTAGTCATCAATTTTGTCTTTCACTACGTTTACACTGTCTAGCAATAATCCTTCGGTAATCTCAACCGTTATGCCGTTACCGTCTAAATTTATGGTGTCTAAAAATTGGCTCCAGTCGTGTTCGTGATCTACATTGTTGTTATAAAACTGTACGGGGCTTTTGTTAATGCTTACCTGAAAATCGTCACGGTAACGTTTACGCCAAATCTTAGCTTGCATGGCGGCTTGCTTAAATACCCAGTCACCTATCTCAATAATAAGGCCAGTATCTTCAGCAATGGGAATAAAGTCGGCGGGACTAATCACGCCCTTTTCTGGGTGGTGCCAACGTATAAGGGCCTCGGCTTTATATATTTGCCCGCTTTTTAAATTAACAATAGGTTGGTACAACACTTTAAATTGATTTTGCTCAAGAGCGATGCGCAGGTCGGCACCAATTTTACGCTGTTTGTTGGCGTTTTCTTGCATTTTTTGAGTAAAAAATGCAAAGCGGTTACGGCCCGATCGTTTGGCGTCGTACATGGCTTGGTCGGCGTACTTGTATAAATCTTCTACTAGTTCACTGTCGATAGGGAATTGGGTAATACCAATGCTGGCACTGATGTAGGCATTTTCATCGTTCAGTTTAAACGGTTCAGCCAAGTGCCTTATAATCTCGTGGCTAATGCGTTTAATGCTACTGATGTTTTTAATGCCGGTAAGAATTACGGTGAACTCATCGCCGCCAAAACGCGCCACAATATCTGAGGCCCGTACACAGTGCTTAATGCGTGCGGCCGCTTGTATGAGTAGTTCGTCGCCGGTTTTATGTCCTAGGGTGTCGTTAATTTGTTTAAAGTGATCAAGGTCTATAAACAGTAATGAAAACGGTAACTGGCTTTTAACCGCTTGTTGTAAATATTGGGTAAAACTGTGGCGATTAAGCAGCTGCGTTAAGTTGTCGTAATGGGCTTGTTTCCAAATAAGTTCTTGGGTTTGTTTTTGATCGGTTATATCGGTAAATAACGCGATGTACCGCACGGTGACGTTGTTATCATCTTTCACCGCGTTAATCATGATAGATTCGGCAAAGTCTTCGCCGGTTTTTTTACGGCTCCATATTTCACCCGCCCAGCACGTATTTTTTATAAGCGCCTGTTGGATGTTATTTACAAGTGTTCGTTCATTTCTTTTACTGTTTAACAGTAAGTAGCTTTTACCGATTACGCCGTCTTGTTCGTGGCCGGTTAATAAACAAAATGCGGGGTTTACCGCTTCTATTTTTCCAAGGCTGTCGGTTACCAAAATGGCTTCACTGCTTTGTTCAAACACCGTATTGGCTAAATTAAGGCGTTCGTGGGTGTGCATTTGTTCGGTAATATTTATTTGGCTACCCGCCATGCGATAAGCATGGCCGTTAACATCTTTTAGTGCTTTGCCCTCGGCTTGGTACCATTGGTACTCACCACTTTTTTGGCGCATACGGTATTGCACACGATACGGGATAATGTCACTGTTAAAATGCAGTGCCACTGCATTTTTAACGCCTTCGGTGTCATCTGGGTGCATGTGATTATAAAAGGCTTCACCGGTGTTGGGGAATTCATCATCCTTGTAGCCCATTTCCATTTTTAATTCTTTGGCATAAAAAACGTTACCGGTGCGTAAATCCCAATCCCAAATACCCACACTACTGCCATTAACGGCTAGGCTAAAACGCTCTTCACTTTCTTTTAACGACTGCTCAATCTCTTTAAACTCGGTAATGTCATAAAGGCTTATTGAGTATTTATTGCCTTTACTGCCATGCAGGCGGGTGGGTGACAGCTGCACTATTTTTATGCTGCCGTCTTTGCAATTTACGTGCACTTCCATAGGTTCAATTTGGTCATCGATGTGTTTTAGTTTATCCAGTTTTTTTTGCCAACGGTCTAATACCTGTTGGCGGTAGACCTCATTGGGGTAGGCCTTTAAAAACCATTCATGGGAGGTAGGAATGTCTTTTAGGGTGTAGCCAAATGTGTTGGTGAACGCGGGATTAAGGTAGGCGATTTCGTCTTGGTCACCGCGTACTGCGTAGGGAATTCTAGATTGCTCTATGATCGCTTGGGCGCGCCCTTCACTTTCGCGTAATTTTTGTTCGGCTCGTTTACTGCGGCTTACATCCAGTACAAAACCAATATAACCCTGTGCCACGCCGGCATCGTTGCGAACCACGTTGCCATTGGTTTGGATGTAACGTATTTGGCCGTCGGGCATCACTAAGCGGCATTGTGAGCGAATAGGGTCTTGGTCTTTAATGATGACATGCCAGCTGCTCATGAGCGTCTTGGCTTCATCTGGGTGCAGCCTATGGGTCCAACCGCTTTGCAAGGCATCCTTAAAACTTAGCTGGAATATATCCTGCCAAGCCCTATTAGTGTACGTGCACAGACCGTTTAAGTCGGTGTAAAAAATGCCTGCTGGGGCAAGCTCAACCAACTTTTGGTACTGATCCATAAACGTGTTCATTAACGGATGAGTCCTTTCATCTGTTAAGCCTAGCCCGCTTGAGTAAATTAGCCCAAAGGCTGGCGTATTTTGTCGTTAAAATTTAACTATTTGTTGTTGTTGCGAGAATTTGAATGAGCAGGTGCTGTTCTTGGTGCACTTTAATGCCATGGTTTTGTAAAATAGATAATAATGCTGGCGCTCGTCCCACAAAAGCCATGAATGTTTCGGGGTAAACAGATGTACTGTGCACAAATAGTTTATTATGTTGGGCAATAAACGCCTGATTGACGCTGATATGGTCAATCCTTAAGGTAATTTTTGCTAGGCTTAATACAGCGCGATATTAATATGAGGCAATACTTTGGATGCCAAAAATAGATGTTATTAATGAATAAAGCTCGATTATGGCTTGAAGCCATTCAGCATGGGTTTGTCTTTACCTTGCCGGTGGTGATGCTGGGGGCATTTGCTCTTACCATATTGCAAATTCCACATTATTTTAGCGTTAACCCCATTAATGACGACCTATTGCAGGTCTCTACTTGGCTGTGGCAGGCAAGCTACGGCATTATGGCGCTGACCATAGTGATGGCAGTAAGTTATCGTTTAACGTTAAGTTATCAAAACCAACTTAAGTTAGTCATCAACCCATTAATTGTCGCCCTATTAGCCATGGTCACCCTTGTGGCTGTGATTTATATTGATTTCTCTGCAGACAGCACCACTCAATTTGGTGTACAGAGTGTATTTAAAGCGCTGGTATGTGCGCTGGTATTTACGGAAGCATTTTTGTTTTTATATCAACGGCGTTTATTTCACTTCACGTATTTGCGCCACGAAGTTGATGACAATATGCACCTAAGCATGCGTGCTATGTTGCCGGCGATTGTGGTGCCGTTTGTTCTGGTGCTGTTTTATGCCTATTTTCTAAAAGATTTACAGCTCATTAAGCCGATATTGCCCTATTTAATTGGCGCCGTAAGTGAAGAAAACGGACTTGGCTATATGCAAGGGCTTATATTAATTGTGGTGAACCAGCTGTTGTGGTTTGTGGGCATTCACGGTTCAGCCATGATTGAAGTAAGTGCTGATGCCATCTTTATGCAAGGGGAGTCGGTGCCCTTTGCACGCCAATTTTTTGATACCTATGCCCACATGGGGGGCGCGGGGTGCACGTTAGGGTTAATTGTTGCCTTACTGTTTTCAAAAAAATCAGATAATCGACAGTTGGCTAAATACGCCTTATTGCCCGGGCTATTTAACATCAATGAATTACTCATTTTTGGTTTACCCATCGTATTAAACCGTTATCTTTTTATTCCCTTTATTTTAGCGCCCATTTTGACTATGAGTTTAGCCCGCATGGCCATGGAAGGGGGCCTGATAAACATGAACGGCATTGATACAGCTTGGAGCACACCTGTTTTGTTATCGGGTTACTTAAGTGGCGGCAATATCTCGGGCGCTTTGGTGCAGTTTTTAGGGGTAATTGTCTCGGCGTTATTATATGCCCCGTTTCTTCATCGTTATGACCAGGCACTTGAAGCGCGTGAGAGAAAAAAAGTCAGTGCCATGATGGCCACTATGATGCATCCCGAATTTGACATGAAACTGGTGCTGAATCAGCGTAATAGCCTAGGACAATTTTGCCGACGCCTAAATAAAGATATGTTGTTGCAACTTAATGATGATCATTTTGAAATGCATTATCAGCCTAAGATGAGTGGCAGTAAAAAAGTCAGTTCGGTTGAGGCATTAGCACGCTGGCATCACCCAGTTTATGGTGATATTCCCCCAGGTTTGTTTGTTAACTTGGCTGAAGCCAGTGGTGCCATTGTTGAACTAGGCGACTGGGTCTTAGAGCGCTGCCTACGTGACATGACCCACCTGCAAAAAGCGGCGTTACCGTTGCTTAAAGTGGCTATTAACGTATCCCCTAAGCAATTACATAATCCCGACTTTTTTAAAAACATTCAAGCCACAGTGGCCAAATATCCGGTGTCAGAACATTTAATAGAATTAGAGATTACCGAAGGGCAGAAATTGATGTTAAGTGATGAATTACTGGCGGGTATAGACTCCCTTTCTAAGGCGGGTTTTAGAATTGCGCTGGATGATTTTGGCATGGGGTATATGTCTTTGCGGTATTTAAAGTCTTTTCATGTGGATACCATAAAACTGGATGGCAGTATTATTACGGATGTCACCACTAGCTCGGCGGTGCAGGATATTATTCGCAGCATGGGCAGTTTGTCTTGCTCCATGGGTGTGAACTTAGTGGCTGAATGGGTTGAAACTGAAGATCAATTTAACTTACTGAAAGAGCTAGGCTGTGACCAGTATCAGGGGGCGTATTTTAGTATGCCCATAAATTTAAATGATCTTATTTTATTTTGTACTGTAAATGAAATTGAGCCTTAGAGAATAGCTTAATTATCTTTGCCTGGTGGTTGCCAGTGTGTCACCTTTTTTATGAATTCGTCATTGGGTAATGGTTTACTCCAATAATAACCCTGACCGTATTGGCAGCCCATCTCTTTTAATTTTATATAGGTTGTATAGTCTTCAATGCCTTCGGCTATATTTTCCAACTCCATCATGGAACTCATCTTTATAATAGCCGCCACTAAATTCTCTTTTTGTATTGATTCCAACATGTCTTTTACAAACGACATATCTACTTTTAAACTTTTGGCATAAAACTTAGTGAGGTAGTTTAAATTAGAATAGCCGGTGCCAAAATCATCGATGGCGATATCAACCCCCTTGGTCGAAATTTGGCATACCTGGTCTTTGATAAAATCAGTATCATCTATAAATAATGATTCTGTTATTTCAAGCTCTAAAAACATTGGTTGTAAATCTGCTTTAAATAGTGATCTAAATACTATATTAGGCAAGTTTCCGCGTTGGAATTGAATGGGCGATAAATTCACTGCCACCGATAAGTTACTTAGCCCAAGTGTGTGCCAATGTTTACAGTCTTGGCACGCTTTCTCTAATGCCCATTTTCCAATTTCGTTAATCAAGCCAGATTCTTCCGCGATGTGAATAAAGTCCAGTGGTGAAATTATGCCTTCGCCCGGTTTGTTCCATCGAATTAATGCCTCAGCGCCCATTATTGATTGATCATGCATGCACACTTTAGGCTGGTAGAATAATTCGAACTCATGCAAAATTATGGCTTTTTTTAATTCTTGAACCATTTTTACACGGTTATTAATTGACGTTTCCATTCCTTTTTCAAAAATTTTAAAACTATTGGCTTTACTGTTTTTGGCCAAAATAAGCGCGGTATGAGCTTTTTGTTTAAGGGTCTCAAAGTTTTCACCGTCAACTGACAATATAGATACGCCCATGGCGCTGGTCATTTCAATGTCAAAGCTTTCAACCGGAAAAGGCCTAGCAATGGCTTGCTGAATCTGTTGGCAGTATTCGGTTAATTCTTCATAATCATTGGCGGAAATAACAAAAATAAATTCGGTGCTTGTACTTCTATATAAACTAGCGTGATCGGATTCAAGCATATGCAGTCGATCGGCCAAATAACAAATTATACGATTAGCAATTTGCTCTCCTAGTGATGAATAAATCCATTCAAAGTTAGTAAACTCAAGAATAATGAATCCGGTTATGCCGTTTATTTGTTGAGGTGTGGTCAGTAAATACTTTAAATCGTCACTGCACTGAATTTCATTTGGAAGCTCTGTTAGCTTGTCAAATAACACTAATTTGTTTACTTCTGTTTTAATGTCGTCATGTTTTTTTATGCTCTCTCTAAGCCTGTGGACTAATTGTTTGATATGCTTAGTAGCAACGCCAATTCCAAATGTTGAAGCTATGATAAAAATAGCAAGGATATTCGCTTTTTTAAAAAGTGAATCGGTATTGCTTGTGGAAGCTTCTATAAATCCAATATGTTCGGCGTAAGCTAAAAAATAAAATACACTTAGCATGTATCCTGCTAATGAGTAAACCAATAGTCGGCCACTTAATAAGTTGGCAAAAATCATTAGACTTGGAAAAGCAACTATGGCGGTGGCGTGTATTCCGTTTGACCCAAAAGCTTGTTGTGACGCAAAAATGGTAAGGCTCCACAATAACATGCCAGCGACAATATTGGTGGTGTCACTGCTTACAAACCTATGCAGCATTAGTAATACAACCATTACACCTAGTGGTTCAAGATTTATTGAATTATCAAGAAACACAAAACTATTAAGGCTTATAAGAAATAGTATTATGGAAAAAAATATAAGAATGATTTTCAGTTGCTGAACTTGTTTTCCAGTATCCTGGAATACCAGTTCCGCAAGGCCTTGTTGGTCTCTAAAATACTTCACGGGTATTCTCTTGTGTTTTAGTCATTAATTTCATTCGCAAATGTAATGTCAATATCTTGCCCATCTGCAAGGCTACTTTTAGTTTGGTACATGGCTTTATCAGCCATTTTAATTAAACCTTGCATATCAATGTTATCCTCTGGGAAAAAGGCTGCACCTATGCTGGCCCCCACGGATACTAACTCATGGTATTGTGATAGTTGATACGGCTGTTTAATACTTATAAGTAAGTTCTTTACGATGGCACGTACTCGCTCTTGGTTTACCTCTTTTAATATGATTACAAATTCATCGCCACCCCAGCGGCAAGGGAAGTCATCCTGGCGCACACTGTTCTTAAGAACTTTAGCCACGTTTATTAATATTTCGTCGCCACAGTCGTGACCATGTACATCGTTAATTTCTTTGAAGCCGTTTAAATCCATTAATATCACTACAAAACTGACTTTGTTAAGTATTAGATCTTGAATGTTTTTCTCAGTGGCATGACGATTAAGTAACTGAGTCATTTGATCGTAATTTGCACGCTTGTTTAGTTTGTCTAGCTCTCTTTTTCGTTTAGATATGTCGTGCAGGGTGACCTGGTAATACTCTTTCATATCATCTGAGACAATAGAGCTAATAACCACCTGTACCCAAATAGGTCGATCACTTTGATGGGCTAGCAGCTCAAATTCACCTGTGAATATCTCATCATTAGCGAAGGCATATTTTGATTTTCTAAGCAGAGTATCAGGGTCGGTGAATAACTCTTGTAATAAGGCGCCAAAGTTTTTCTTAAGTTGAGTGTTCAGTTTTTTCAATAATTCAGTAAAAGCTTGGTTGAATAATAATATGCTACCTCTTGGCTCCATTAATATAATAGGCGATTGTGAACTTTCAAATAACATTCTAAAACGCTTTTCAATGATTTCTAACTCATCTTTAAGTTTTTGTTCGGCGGTTATTTGTAATTGGGTGTTGTTAAGTAAATTATTTATGTCGCGAACCAAATCCCCCAGTTCACTTTTGTTATGGAAGTCGGGAATAGATAAGCGGGTATCGGTGCCCGCTGTGGTTTTGTGTAACGTGCGACTTATGTACACCATAGGTTGGGTAATTAATACATAGCAAATAAATATCGCGATAAAGGTGGCAATAGCAGCTTGAGCAATTAAGGCCTTAGCATTGTCGCGACCAATATCGGTTGCCCGTGTTTGAATGTGGTGAGGGTCGGGGATCATACTTATATAACCCACGATGCGGTCTTGTTCAAATGGTGAATGTAACGGAAATTTAATAGGCTTTTCTATTATGGTGATGTTGGTAGAAATTACCTCCTCATCAAATTCTAAAATCGCTCCATGTACAACCCCATTAGTGGCCAAGCCATCAACGACTTCTTGAGCGAGTTCTCGGTCTAATAAATAGGCGGCAATGGTGGCGGTGGCGGATACAGTTTCATATAATTCTGAAATTTGTTTTTTTGAATTATCGACCTCATGTAAGTAAGTTAAACGATAAAATAGCTGGGACGATATAAATCCCACCGCAAGTGACGAAAATATCATGACCACGGCTAGGCGTACTAATAGGCTGCTTTTATTCATTGAGGGCATACACCACTTTTAAATCTTTGGTGACATCTTTGCGTAACATATAACTGATGGATATTGGTGAGGCAGCCAGCAGGCCAATCACCTTTTTTGCAGACCTAACCTTTTTAGAGGCTTTAACACGGCCGCTATATTTAATTCTGGACCAGTAGGCGTTTACACGTGCCAGTGACATGCCCACAAGATCTTTATAAAAAATCTTTTTTGTCTCAGCTTCGCCTATTAACTCTATAGGTATAGCTTGCTGGCCATTAGGAAAGGCGATGTAGCGCCCCATAAATAAATCAATGACTTGGCTTTTGGTCATGGTTTTTGTGGGATTGTTAATATTTACCACCACCACCATATCGTGATCTGCGGCCTGACTGTAAACACATAGCCCCTGAAAAATAATAAGTGTGAATAAATATTTTAAGTGAGTCATTAGAATATAAAACTCACGTTACTAAACCAAGTATTAACCGTGGCTTTAGGGCTTGTGGATATATCTTTGTTAAGCCATATGGCCGCGCCACGGTCGTTTATTTGAGTATGATCCCACTGAAATTTTAAGGCAAGGTTACTGGATATATTCCAGCGCCAGCCCAGTGATAAGGTAGATTGACTAGATGAATAAAAACTAAAGGCGATCTCAACCCCTTCATAAATATCTATCCCACCAGGAATATTTGATAAGGCAGCTAGATCTACATTTTGATTGTCTATATTAATGCCGTCGGAGCGAACTACGGAATAGATCCCGTAGTAACTTGTATTGTCATCATGATAAATCAGGCTTGCGTAGGCAGCAATTGTATCGGATATGATGTCTTGTTTGGGTTGTAAGGTTGACGCTTCTACTAGATAGCTCCAGTGCTGCCAGTCGTACTGTCCGGCAAAACTGATGTAATCTATTTTTGAGTTAGTATTTTCAAGGTTAACCAATGTTACTTCATGGTTTGGCCAGATACTGCTAAACCCAGGTGCTTGCGATATGGCAGTTAAACCTTCAATAAGCTCATTATAAGACACGTTATCGGTATTGAGGCTTGCGTTCGTATAACGCCATTGCAGGCTCCAATTATAGGCATTTAGGTTAAACGATAACCCATACACTTCGTGTAAGTGGATGTTCGCTGTAAAGTCATAACTGGCGATGGGGGCGCGACCTTTACCCATATAGATACTAGATACAAAACTATGACCAAATAGTCTGGTTTGGTAGGTGATGTCAGCTCCATCTAAGTGGCGAAAAGGCACTAACCCATACACTTCTGTGGGGGCGTGTGCCCAAGTATAACCAAAACCTACGTCGCGAAATTGCGTCAGTAAAAACAGGTCTATGGCTATGCGTCCTAAGCGCACAGACCAATCAGCAGCAGGGGTGAACTGCGCAAAAGCCAAGCGAGTTGTGGTGTCTAGGTCTAAGTTGGGCCGGTTGTTATAAACACTTTGAAATACAAAATGGGTGTTGTTGTTGAAGGGGTAATCCAGTTGCAGGCCAAATACCGTGCTGTTTTTATAGTCTATGTGGTTATTAAAAGAGCCATCATCTTGTGATATATCCAGGCGTGAGCCGTATCTACTGGAGTCAGACGACATTAAGCCCAGAGTACCAAAGCCACTGAGCGATAAATTGTCGACCTGCGCACTGGCCATAGAGGACAGTAGCAGCCACCACAGAGCATTGATTTTCACGGGCTATATTGGTCTTTTGGCGATACGTGGTTTTAGTATAGGTCACTATTAGGGGCTCTCAAGGTGATCTAAGTGCGTATTTATGCGCCTAGGCAAGCCACCATAGGCGCTCTAGGGTGCTTTTAATGGGCTTTGGGCCATTGCAATTTGGGATGTACTTACTGTCCTGCACTGCCTCATTGGGGCTGTTTTTGAGCTATTACTGCCCACTTTGAAATATTTATAACTTAAGTCATAGGCCAATAGTCCCCTAGCAAGATGGGCAAAAAACGATCAAACGGCATAATAGTGTTATCAAATCGATACAACCTGGAGGCAAGCATCATGACTAAGATTATTCAATTTCAAGACTATTTATTAGCTGATGAAACACTGGATCTTGCTAGGAACATGTTGCAAGACAATCAGGACGATTTGGCCTTGGAAAACCAGCAGTTGTTGTCGGAAGTGTTAGGTCTTGAAGGTAACCTTGAAAGCCAAACGTTATTATCGGCCAGCCTTAAGGGTCAGGTTAAAGAGCTACAAGTAGAAAATGACATTTTACTGAATGCACTTGAAAGTTTTGACGCTGAAGACTTACCGGTAATGTTAACGGACGTAGTCGGCGCAACCGCTACGCCGGATCTATCTAGCCAGTCTCATTACTGGGAGCAAGAGTACAGTGTGTTAAAAGATAAAATTCGTCATATGGAAGAAATGCTCGCCCAGAAGGATCAAGCGTTAAAGCTGGCCGGCCAGCAAAACGAACAGCTATTAAATGAGTTGTTGGCAAAATAATCTTATTTTTGTGTGCTTGATTATGCTCAATTTAAGAATGATTAATCCTACTTAATTTAATCGGCTTCAATTTTATCCAGTGCACTAATACGCACTAACTCACTTCCCGAAAAATGCTGCTGTCGAATATCGTGTAATAACTGATTTTTTTCCTCTTGTGTGTAACTCGAACCCACCAATATCTGTTGGCTGTCTAATCTGTATTGATCCACTCTTTGCGACCATTGAGCCCGTTGTTGATCAAGCACTGCTAGGTTTTGTGCCGCTTGCTCACCATAATTGTCCACTCGTAGTTGTCGAATGGCCATTTCATCGCCGCCGCTTTCTCGTAGTGCTTGCTCTTTTTCCTGAATACGGCTTACTAAGCTTGCTTGGTGTTCTTGTTGTGATATCCATTGTGGCGAGTCACTGTCTAGTAATTGGAATTGTGCTCGCTTTTGATCTGTTGTGAGGCTACGGTCGCTTTTAATGGCCATCTTTTTTAGCATGTAATCGTCGTATTCATCTTCTTGTTTAAAGAAGGCGCTGTTGGCTTGATCTGAAAAAAATAAACTACGAGATTGACGCACACTTTGTTTCATTTCGGTTACACGTTCCAGCTTGTATGATTGGTCTTGGTAACGGGCTAAAAAATCATTTTTAATATCACCCATGTGATTTTGATACTGTAAAAACCCTTCTAACAGATTAAGCGCACTGTTTAGCGCGTCAGCTTGAAGCTGTTGACTTAAGTCATGGCGAATCCGCAGAATGCATTCTGCTAAGGTGTCTTCACCCATAGCGGATAAGTAAAATTCAAATAAGCGTTTTACTTTCATGTTGATGATGAGCTTGCCCTGTTCATTAATATCTAAACGACTGGGCAGTGGGCTGTCGGATAATGACTGAGGCAAGCTGGAATGGAAAATGGCGGCCTGTTCAGGCGTTAACTCAGATGTATTAAAAAGTTCACTGATGCTTTTTTGAGATACGGTTTTTTCAAGTTCCACCGGCTTTTGCATATGGGGGGAGGGTGCAAGGTTTAAATCTAGTGGGGTGGGCGGGTTTTGTTGGTAAAGCAAACTTGTGCATACTAATACGGTGCATACAACACTTACACTTATTATCAGTTTATTCATGAAACACCCTACACATTTGGTAATGTAAAAATGGGTTTGTAAACATTACAAACCCATTTCGGTTAACTTAAAAAATTACAGACCGGCGTTCTTTAGGCGACGAGCATGTTCAACATACAAGGGCACTGGGCTAGTGGTCCATAAACCACGTAATCCAAACATGCCGTTAATTTCATCAGCATGGTTGCCGGTGTAGTCATCACGGATGACTTTACCAAAGTGAGTAGAGCAACGCGGTACTAAACCATCGTTGTCGCTACCGGCCATTAAAGAGGTAATAGCCATTACCGCATCAGCCGGGTCTAATACATTTGAATTAAACAGTGGGCTGTAGTTAGCAGACCATGAGTAATACTGAATGCCGTTAGAGCTGTGAGCGCCGTCGTTAACCGAGTAGTCTTTCACGTACTTCGGCCACCACCAGCGTCCCACGTTGACACTAGGCACTGTTTTACAGGTAGTGCTGCGTACACCTTGCGGGTACTTAGCATTGTAAAGTAGCGCGTCCTGAGTGTTCAGGGCACGAATAGTCCCTAAGGTGTCTACTGCTTGATTAGGCTCTCCTGCAAGGATCGCTTCAAAAGTAGCGATAGCATTGCCTAGCGTCACGGCAAAACCTTCCAATGGCGAGTCTTTAATTTGATCCGCAACCGGTGAGCCAAAGTGAGGCGTTGCAATCGTGGTGATGGATGCCACTAAATCAGGACGTACCGCTGCCACATAGCGTGAAGTACTGCCGCCTTGTGAGTGTCCAATTAAATTAACTTTACTGGCGCCTAAGGTTGCCAATAAATCTTCAATGTACGCCAATAATACTTCACCGCGAACTTCATCAGTATTCCAACCGGGTACTTGTGGTGTGTAGGCAACTGCGCCCACGCCATTTAATGCGTTTTTAACACCGTAAAAGTAATCAGCTAAAATGCTGTCGAAGCCTGCGTGGCCATGCACCAATACTATTGGATGTTGCGTTTTTCCTGAGGTGTCTGCCTGGCTTGAAAACGAAGCCATTAGTGCACACACAGAAAAAGCAAATATCATGCTTAGGTTTTTTAACTTCACTATTTGTTCCTATTATTATTTTTTTAGGTGAGTAGTAGTGACTTAATAGAAGTGCTCTATAATTCAAAGTCCAGTGGACTATATAGAAACTAAAAATGAAAAACGTTAACTTTTTATATTGTGGCGAGCTTTGTCGAAGGGTGTCTTTTTAGGTGATTAAGGTGTCTTAAAACATGATAAAAAAAGTGGCTTAAATTGTACGCGGGTACGCAATTAAAAATTGCGAACATATGCGCTCTTTGGCATTCGTGCCACCGCGCTATACCGTTCGTCCTGAACATAAAAAAACCGCATGCTTTTGGGCATACGGTTGTTTACTGAAAGCTATGTTTTAAAGGGGTTAAACGTTAAAACGGAAGTGTAAAATGTCGCCGTCTTTAACTATGTAATCTTTACCTTCAACACGGAAACGTCCGGCGTCTTTTGCACCCGCTTCACCTTTGAATTCAATGAAGTCATCAAAACTAGTGCACTCGGCACGAATAAAACCTTTTTCAAAGTCGGTGTGAATAACCGCGGCTGCTTGAGGAGCGGTAGCACCTTGTTTTACAGTCCAGGCACGCACTTCTTTAACACCCGCGGTAAAGTAAGTTTGTAAACCTAGCAATTCATAACCGCCACGAATAACGCGGTTAAGACCTGGCTCGGACTGGCCCATTTCTTCAAGGAACATTTCAACGTCTTCAGGCTCATCTAATTCAGATATTTCCTGTTCAATCTTGTTACATACAGGTACCACTACCGCGTTTTCTTTGGCAGCAATGTCACGTACAACATCTAGGAACGGGTTGTTTTCAAAACCGTCTTCGGCCACGTTAGCAATGTACATGGTTGGTTTAACGGTGATCATGTGAAACGATTGAACACGTGCACTTTCGTCTTCATCCAGATCCATAGAGCGTACTGGCTGATTGTCTTCTAGGTGTGTTTGCATTTTTTCAAGTAATGCCTTGTCAGCGACTGCGTCTTTGTCGCCGCTGCGTGCGGTACGGGTAACACGCTGCAACTGTTTTTCAACACTTTCAAGGTCGGCAAAGATTAACTCAAGGTTAATAACTTCAATGTCGTCTTGTGGGTTTATTTTGTTTTCAACGTGAATAACGTTTTCATCTTCAAAACAACGTACTACGTGCGCGATGGCATCGGTCTCGCGAATGTTAGCTAAAAATTTGTTACCCAAGCCTTCACCTGTAGACGCGCCCTTTACTAGGCCTGCTATATCTACAAATTCCATAGAGGTAGGAATGGTTTTTTGTGGAACCACAATCGCCGCTAGCGCATCAAGGCGTGCGTCAGGCATAGCTACGATGCCCGAGTTAGGCTCAATAGTACAAAAAGGAAAGTTTTCAGCACTGATACCCGACTTGGTAAGTGCGTTGAATAAAGTAGATTTACCAACGTTTGGTAATCCAACGATGCCACATTTAAAACCCATGATGTTTACCTTTTATTAATGCCTGACGTTTGACGTCGAATTTTTAAATTACGAAGTTAAAAAAGTTTTTAACGCAGCAGTGGCAACGTAGCTAGCTTTATTAAGCTTTAAAACTGTGTAAACGGTTCATGGCCCCCGGCCAATCACCACTTACAACGCTGTCTATCTCGCGAATAGCTTCATCAATCACTTGACGGGTTTTTTGCTGTTCGTCTTTGTTGGCGCGGCCCAATACATGGCCCGTCACACGACTCTTATCACCTGGATGGCCAATGCCAATCCTTAAGCGATAAAAGTTTTTGTCATTCCCCATCTTATTAATAATGTCACGCAGACCATTTTGCCCACCATGACCGCCGCCTAATTTAAATTTGGCAGTGCCCACAGGCAAGTCCAGTTCATCGTGAATCACTAGGATTTCATTAACAGGGATTTTATAGAAATTTGATAAGGCTTGAACGGCTTGGCCGCTTAAATTCATAAAGGTGGTGGGGAAAACGAACCACACTTCTTGACCTTTGATTTGGGTTTTACCCACAAGGCCGTGAAACTTTTTATCGGGTTTGAGTGACACGTTATAAAAACGTGCCAGCTCGTGCAGTAAATCAACACCAGCATTGTGACGGGTATTTTGATATTCAGAACCTGGATTACCCAGGCCCACTATCAGTTTAATCTTATCCTTCACGCCGGTGCCTTTTTTACTGACTTCTTGTTACAGACTCTAGAGCTGATTACTCAGCAGCTGGAGCAGCTTCGCCTTCAGACTCAGCAGCGGCTTCGTCATCTTCAGTCGCGCCCTTAGGAATCGCAACGTTTACAACAGATGCATCGTGGTCAGCACCGTGTGTAAGGGCAAGAATCTTAACGCCTTCTGGCAATTTAAGGTCAGAAAGGTGAAGGATAGTACCAACTTCAGCGTCAAGCATGTCAACTTCGATGAACTCAGGAAGTACACCAGCCGCACAAATTACTTCAACGTCAGAGACTACGTGAGTGATCTTACCACCTTGTAGCTTAACGCCTTTACATGCTTCTTCGTTGGTGAAGTGTAGAGGGATGTGCTGCTTGATGATGGTGTCGTTGTTTACGCGCAAGAAATCAACGTGTAATACAATTGGACGGAACGGGTGACGTTGAACGTCTTTGATCATTACGTCTTCAACTTTACCAGCAATGTTTAGCTTGATGATGTGGCTGAACATAGATTCGTTTTCGAAAGACTTGTTCAAGTCTTTAAGTAACATAGTAACCTGAGCTACTTCTTTACCAGCACCGTAAACGATACCAGGAGTAAGGCCTTGTTCGCGACGCAGGCGGCGGCTCGCACTCGTACCTGTAAGTTCGCGTAGTTCGGCTTGAATTTCAAAGTTAGACATTTTAATACCTTTAAATGTAATCAGCTCCAACCCCGCGACCAGGATTAGAGCTATTTTTATTTAGCGACGTAATTGTCGCTAAAGTCACCAGTGCTGTGTTTCTTAACGGAACATAGCGCTGATAGATTCTTCGTTGTTGACTCTGCGAATTGACTCAGCCAGAAGACCGGCAAGGGTTAGTTGGCGAATCTTAGAGCATGCTTTAGATGCATCTGAAAGAGGAATTGTGTCAGTAACCACTAATTCGTCTAACTGGGAGTTCATGATGTTTTCAATCGCGCGCCCGGATAGTACAGGATGTGTACAGTAGGCTACAACTTTTTTCGCGCCAAACTGCTTAAGGGCGTCGGCGGCTTTACATAAGGTTCCGGCTGTATCTACCATGTCGTCTACGATGATGCAGGTACGATCTTGAACGTCACCAATAATGTGCATAACTTGTGCTTCGTTCGCTTGCGGACGACGTTTGTCGATAATCGCAAGATCGGCATCATTTAGTTGCTTGGCAATGGCACGGGCACGTACTACACCACCTACGTCTGGGCTCACGACAATAAGATCTTCATATTGCTGCTTTTCGATGTCATCAAGCAATATAGGTGAGCCGTAAATGTTATCCATGGGCACGTTAAAGAAACCCTGGATTTGGTCGGCGTGTAAATCAACCGTTAATACGCGGTCAACACCGGCAGATTGCAGCATGTCGGCCACCACTTTTGCACTGATAGGCACACGTGCAGAGCGAACGCGGCGATCTTGGCGAGCGTAACCGTAGTAAGGCACCACAGCGGTAATACGACCAGCTGACGAACGACGTAGTGCATCTACTAAGAAGCAAAGCTCCATTAGGTTGTCGTTTGTGGGTACGCAGGTAGATTGGATAATAAAAATGTCTTTACCACGCACATTTTCATTAATCTCAATGGCGATCTCACCATCACTGAATTTGCTAACTTTCGCTTCACCTAAAGGCATATCTAAGCGATCAACAATTAGCTGAGCTAATTCTGGGTTAGCGTTACCGGTAAAAACCATTAATTTAGACACGACAGAAGCTCCTGGTGCTAATTAGAGTGATATTTCAATGATGGAGTTTAGAAAAGATGGCAGGGGTGGCAGGATTCGAACCTACGCATGACTGGATCAAAACCAGTTGCCTTACCGCTTGGCTACACCCCTAAAACTTGCTAACTGTTTACTGCTTTGTGAAGAGGCGATTGGTTTAAACCTTTCACCGCAAAAGCTGTGTAATCAGTTGGTAGCGCTGCTAGAACACGTTGGGTTTGGTGTTCGGAAGAGACTTCCAAAAACACACAAGATCCTGTTCCTGTCATTCTAGCTTGGCCGAAATTATCTAGTAAATTCAATGAGTTAGCAACCTTTTTATGAAGCTTGGTAACTACTGATTCACAGTCGTTTCGACCGGTGCCCCGTAGAGCGGCGCTCATTCTGCACTTTGGTGTGTCCCTTGTCAATTCTTTATGTGAAAAAACATCTTTAGTGTTCACATGACAATCGGGCACCACCAGTACAAACCAGTTTTCTTCTAAATCATCCATGGGGGTGATGACCTCGCCTACACCCTCAGCCCAAGCGGCTTTGCCGTGCACAAAGATAGGCACATCGGCCCCAAGAACTAAGCCTAGCTCAGCTAACGCTTCTATGCTTAATCCCGTTTTCCAAAGATGATTTAAACCGACTAAGGTGGTGGCGGCATTTGAACTGCCGCCTCCTAAGCCGCCACCCATGGGTAAAATCTTTTCAAGTTGAATGTCTGCGCCTTTTTGGCAGCCCGTTTTTTGTTGTAAAAGACGCGCGGCTTTATAAATAAGATTGTCTTGCAAGGGCACACCGGTAATTTCTGGGGTAATGCGTATTTGGCCGTCGTCATTACTTGAAAAAGTTAAGTAGTCGCACATATCAATGAATTGAAAGATGCTTTGTAATTCATGATAACCGTCCGCACGCTGGCCGGTGATGTGTAGAAACAAATTTAATTTGGCCGGGCTGGGCAATGTTAGTGTGGTCATAAGGGTATTAATGGCTATTTAGTAAAACATTTATTATGGGGGATAGGGTTTTGAGCTGTGTGGTGTTAGTCCATGGACCAATTTTTTACTACGATCACAAACTTCCATTCACCTTGTTGAATTTTAATGCGCTCAGGTAATTGGTAGTAGCCATGATAGCGCAGGTAATTAACGGTCCACAGGTCTTGTTGGATCTGACTTAAGCGGCCGTCTTTGCTGGTGGTAGAGGCTGGACTATAGGGGGCTTGTTTACCCTGTAGCCAGTAAGGCAAGTTTGCCAAGGGGAAAAACCAACCTAGCTGTTCATAAATGAGTTGCTGAGGGTTAACGCCTTTAGTGGTTTTACCCCCTTGGGTTAGGGTAGCTTGATCGGGGTTGCCCTGAATACGGGTGCTGCCTTGCCCCAGCGGGCCACTGACGTAAATATCAAAGTTATCCTGTTGTTGCTGCCAGCGAATAAATCCGGCCACACTTTCTTTGGGCGTAGTGACGCCAATCTTGCCACTTAATGTCCAGTTGTCTTGGTCAACGTTTGATTGTGGGATAAGGGAGGAGCAGGCCAGTAATTGACTGACCAAAACAAATAATAATAAAAAACGCATTTACAGTTTTATTTCCAAGCGGCTTAAGGTTTCTAGTAAAATGGGGCTGTTAGGCTGTTTCTTAATGCCTTGTGCCCAGATTTCTTTGGCTTCTTTGTTTAGGCCCATGGCCCACAATACTTCCCCTAAGTGTGCGGCGACTTCTGCATCTGGAAAATCCACATAGGCTTTTTTTAGCAGCTCTAAGGATTCTTGCATGCGTCCTAGGCGAAAATACACCCAACCCAAGCTGTCCATTATGGCAGGGTCGGTGGGTGAAATGGTGCGGGCTTGCTGAATGAGTTTAAGGGCTTCGTCTAAGCGTTTAGTGCGGTCGGCCAGTGTGTACCCTAGGGCATTTAAGGCGGTGGCATTTTTAGGGTTTTTATCAATGATAAACGCTAGGTCTTCTTCCAGCTGAACAATATCCCCTAGTTTTTCTGCCACCATAGCGCGGCTATATCTAAGATCGGTATTGTTGTTATAGGCCTTGAGTGCGTCATTGAGTACGGCCAAAGACGCTTCATATTGGCCGGTGCGGTTAAGCAGTTCTACCTCCATTAAAAAATAGGCCTGACTATTTTGAATGTCTTGCTCTCTTTGCTTTTGAATGTGTAGCAGGGCTTTGTCGGTTTGCCCCATTTTTAAATACACCTGCACCACGCCGCTTTGTGCGGCTAGGTATTCGCGACCACCGCGCATGGCAAGGTAGTGCTCCAGTGATTTTTCAGGTTCCTCTTTCACTTGCGCAATGCGGCCTAAATAATAGTGCGCTTCATCTGTCATGGCGCCTAGGGCCAGTAGTTTTTCTAAGCTGGCTTGCGCAGCATCAAGGTCTTGTAGCTCTAATTGGGTTAAAGCCAGCGGCAGTAAAATGTGGCTGTCACGGGGGTGTAGGTTAACCAGTGATTGGAATACGTCGCGGGCCTTGGCGACTTTTTTCTGTTTGATGAGCAATCGTGCTTTTAAAATGGTGAAGGCTTTGTCGTCTGGGAATAACTCAAGGGCTTCAAGGGTGGCACTTAGGGCGGTTTTTACATCTCCTTGGGTGGCGTGTAGGCGAGCCTTTAGGGTCCAGGCTGGATAAAACTCTTCATTTTCTTCAAGTAGTTGATCAACTAAATCGAGCGCCACCTGATTGTTTTTCTGTTGTTTATGCAAGTTGGCTACATTAAACAGCAGCTCAAAGTTCTTTTGATAGCGCGGTAGCAGCGGCGTGAGTGTTTGCAGCCATAATTCCCGTGAGCCTTCAGACATACCCTCCCCTTGAATCGCAATAAAACTTAAATTCAATTTGGGGTCTAAATCCAGGGCGGTTTGTAAATGTAGGGCGGATTCGCTGAAGCGGGCCGCTTTCACTAATTCAAGGTATAGGGCTTGTTGAGCAAGCGGATTGGCGGCGTCGAGCTTAACCCACAAAGTGGCGGCATCAAGGGCAGCTTGGTCGGCGCCGATGTATTGGGCAATTTGGGTGGCGCGGCCGGCGACACCTGGGTCTTGGGTGCGGTGTGCCTCTAACAAATAGTTGCCTAGGGCCAGATCAAATAATTGGCGTTGTCCCGCCATTTCAGCCACTAACAGGGCATAAAGCGTATTCACGCTGTAATCCTGAGATTTTGCTTGGACTTCATCTTCGGGTGCTGTGGTGCCCGCCTGGCTATAAACCGTGCCAAAAACCAGAGCTAAGCTTAAAATTAACTTAAACATATCGTGTAAAACCCTTGTGTGCGCTAGGCGTATCATTAGAGTAAGCCAATTCATTTGCAAGCAGTGCAACTTTTTTGCGCAGATATGGATATAATACGGCGCTTTTGAACAATATAGAAATAATTGGCCGGAATATTGGCATACTTATATATAAATTTAAGCACTAAACAATCTAAGTGGGTAGAAAATTAAGTAGTTCATGACGTTATTGGCATTAGGTATCAATCATAAAACAGCCCCTGTGGCGGTACGAGAGAAGGTTGCGTTTGCCCCTGACCTGTTACCGGCGCAGCTGCGTGATGCCAATTCGGCTAGTGGCATGCAGGAAATTGTCATCCTTTCCACCTGCAACCGCACCGAATTGTATTGCACGGTAGAGGGCGTTCAACCTGAGCAGTTACTGGCTTGGCTTGAGCAAACCCACGGTGTGTCTCAACAAGAATTACTTGATTGTCATTACTGTTTAAGCGATGAAGAGGCCGTGAAGCATTTGTTTCGTGTTGCCAGCGGTCTAGACAGCTTAATCCTGGGTGAACCTCAAATTTTAGGGCAAATGAAAAGCGCCTATGCGGTGGCACAAGAGGCCGGCACTATCGGTCCTGAGTTAGGGCGTTTATTCAGGCAAACCTTCAGTGTGGCCAAAAAGGTACGAACCGATACTGCCATCGGTGAAAACCCGGTGTCAGTGGCGTATGCGGCGGTTAATCTAGCGCAACGTATTTTCTCTGATTTATCTAAGAGCCGCGCCTTGTTAATCGGTGCAGGTGAAACCATCGACCTAGTGGCCAAGCACTTAGTGGATGCCGGAGTCAGCGATATTACCGTGGCCAACCGCACCCTAGCCCGAGCCGAAGCCTTGGCCGAACAATTTGGTGCAAAGGCTATCTTGCTGTCGGATATTCCGGATGCGCTCTTTAAAGCCGATATGATTATTTCATCCACCGCGAGCCCTTTGCCCATATTAGGTAAAGGGGCGGTAGAGCGTGCCATGAAAAAGCGCAAACATGCGCCTATGTTTATGGTGGACATCGCAGTGCCTCGAGACATAGAAGCCGAAGTAGCCGAGGTTAATGATGTGTATCTTTATAATTTAGATGATTTAAAAGACATCATTGAAGAAAATGTGCGGGCCCGTCAAGACGCGGCATTAGATGCACAAGAAATTATTGAAGCGGGCAGTTCGGATTTTATGCGTCAATTGCGCACGTTGGATGCGGTGACTACGCTTAAGGCCTTTCGCCAGCATGCCGAGAGTATTCGTGATTCAGAATTAGAAAAAGCCATGAAGCGTCTTTCAAAGGGCGATGATGTGCAAAAAGTGATGGCCACATTGGCCAGTATGTTAACCAATAAATTGATTCATCGCCCCACCGTCAGCATGCGCGAAGCCAGTGCTGAGGGGCGTAAAGAAGTAATGGACTGGGTGCAGGAACTTTATCAATTAAAAGATGAAGATGTGCAGCCATAGGGCACCTGTATTACAGGGCTAATTAACTTATATTTTACAAAGTGTACTCATGAAAGATTCCGTTAAACTAAAGCTTGAAGTATTAAGCGAACGCTATGAAGAAATTGGCCACTTGCTGTCCAATAGCGAGATCATAAGCGATCAAAATAAATTCCGTAAACTCTCTATGGAGTACGCCGAGATTGAGCCGGTGGTTCAGTCTTTTGGTGAATATACATCAGCTGAAGAGAATTTAGCCGAAGCATTAGCATTGACCCAAGACAGTGACCCTGAAATGCGTGAGATGGGTCAGGAAGAATTGAAGCCTGCTAAGGCTGAAGTGGCCCGCTTAGAAGATGAATTACAACTGTTGTTATTGCCCAAAGATCCTCGTGACGGCAAAAACGTGATTGTTGAAATTCGTGCCGGCACCGGTGGCGATGAAGCCGCGATTTTCTCGGGTGATTTATTTCGCATGTTAAGTAAGTATGCGGTGGTACGTGGCTGGAAATTTGAAGTCATGAACGCCAATCACGGTGATCATGGCGGGTATAAAGAATTGGTTATGCGTATTGTGGGCGACAACGTATATAGCCAGCTAAAGTTTGAATCGGGTGTGCATCGTGTTCAGCGTGTACCTGCTACCGAATCTCAAGGTCGTATTCATACCTCTGCTTGTACAGTGGCCGTTATGGCTGAAGCCGATGCCGAGGAAGATGTAGATATCAAGAAATCGGATTTACGTATTGATACCTTCCGTGCATCCGGTGCCGGTGGTCAGCACGTAAACAAAACCGATTCGGCCATTCGTATTACCCACATCCCTACTGGTTTCGTGGTGGAGTGTCAGGAAGAACGTTCACAACATAAAAACCGCGCCAAAGCCATGTCGGTTCTTGCGACACGTATGAACGATGCCGTGCAACAAAAAGCCGATGCCGAACAAGCTGCCGAACGTAAGAGCTTAGTGGGTGGCGGAGATCGTTCCGAGCGTATACGTACTTATAACTATCCACAGGGCCGAGTGAGTGATCACCGAATTAACCTGACAGTTTATAAACTGGATGAACTAATGGAAGGCGCCATGGATATGGTTGTGCAGCCGTTAATTCAAGAGCATCAGGCTGAGTTATTGGCGTCTATGGGTGCTGATACTTAATCTTGGTAAACAAGTCCCGTTAACAAACCCAGCTAATATTTTTTGAGTTGGGTTTGTTAAGTTTTAACATTCTCCAGTGCCACTTCATCATTGATGCGAAATCCCCATGCCATTAGCGATTCAGCAAGCCCTAAAATTTGGCAGTGAGCAACTACCTCACTCGGACACCGCAGAATTAGATGCCGAATTACTGTTACTGTTTTGCTTAGACGCCTCCCGCAATATTTTATTTACCCACCCTGATCAAGTGTTATCGGTTGAGCAAGAAGGGCAATTTAATGCGCTGCTTAACAGGCGTCAAAAAGGCGAGCCAGTGGCGTATCTTTTGGGCACTCAGGGCTTTTGGGATTTAGAATTATCAGTGGCCCCACATACGTTGATTCCTCGCGGCGATACCGAGTCGTTAATTGATTGGGTACTAGAGCAGTCATGGCAGCCTAAACATATTTTAGATTTAGGCACGGGTACCGGCGCGTTGGCACTGGCCTTGGCCCATGAGTTCCCAGCGGCGCACGTGATAGGGGTGGATTTGGTTAAAGAGGCCGTTTTGCTTGCCCAAAAAAATAAGACATTGAATAATATTCAAAATGCTCAGTTTTATCAAAGCGATTGGTTCAGTGCGCTGGCCAGTGAAGAGTTTGATTTAATTATCAGTAACCCGCCTTACATAGACGAAGACGATGTTCACCTTAGTGAAGGTGATGTTCGTTTTGAGCCTGCTTCAGCCTTAGTGGCTAAAGAAAATGGTTTTGCGGATTTGTTTCATATTGCCAATAGTGCGCAGACGTACCTACAAGCTGGCGGCTGTTTATTGATGGAGCATGGCTGGCAACAGGCTAAGCAAGTGCAGGCGTATTTAATCCAGCAAGGGTATGAAAAAGTCGGCAGTGGTTTGGATTTAGCTGGCCGCGAACGTTTTACGTTTGGTTTTTACCCAAAATAATTAGCACTAAGATTGTGCGTTCTTGGTACATTGC
>JAPYOO010000024.1:30122-33008 GCA_029938135.1 Bermanella sp.
TTTGGTTTTTACCCAAAATAATTAGCACTAAGATTGTGCGTTCTTGGTACATTGCCATAAACGTCTAAAATTATGATCGATAAATATACAGATTGCACCAGCGAGTGGCGCGGTCGTCTTAGGGTTCAATAAACCCTTTAGTTATAACTGCGTAAATATTCCTTTCCTTTCGTTGTTAAAAAATAATGGCTCACAAACTTAGTGTGTCCTCACTTCCTATGGTTGCGCTTCTTTCCTGCGGTCTTTTAACGTTGTTCGTAAAGATAAAAATTAAGAGGACAAAAAGTTAAAAATCAACCTATTAGTTAGTTATGTAACCCTAGTTTTTAGGAAGAAAACGATCCCTTGTGTGTCTTCAAGCTTTAGGTCTTTGGGACTAGATTTAATAGGTAAATGAGTTAAAAAAAGGAATTCGGCGTGAAGAAACTCCTCTATATAACCCTAATCCTAGGTTTGTGTGCCACCAGTTTAGGTGTGTTTTACGATCAGCTAGAGCAAAAGATGCTGCCCAAAAGCAGTGACTTGTTGATTTTAAATATGCCCGTGGATTACCGGCCTAAGGCCATTAAAGAAAGTTACTCCGGCCCGCACCCCGCGGCTATTACCCGACCCGATGAAACCTTTAACTTTCCAGTGGCCCTTAATGAAGTGGGCCCTGTTGATAGTTTGTTTGCGGGCGAAAACGAATATCCTTTTTTATGCTCCACTCATCGCTCCGGCCTTGGGCAGCCTTTAGTGGATAACCAAGAAAAAATTGGCATTAGTGTTTATGGTGAAGACGAACAGGGCAATAAAACCAAAGAAGTGGTGGGCTACAGTAAAGACTGCAGTTTACCCACTACCGTGCAATATTATGAAAAGGTAGAAGAGGAGCAGTGGTTTAAAAAGGTAGAGGACCTGTCTTTATTAGCCAAAGATGTGAGTACGCTCATAAGAGTAGAAACCGGTACCATAAACCGTTTTATCTATATGTTGGCGTTGCCGGTGAGTCGCGCCGATTTACCTGAGAAATTTAATGGTGAAAAATGGAATAATCGGCTTATATATCGCTTTAAAGGGGGGGTAGGCGTTGGCCATAAACAGGGACGAGTGGGCATCTCAAAAATGTTATACGAACATGAGGGTCAATTAAACCAAGGATATGCCATTGCGTTTAGCTCGGGTACACAAACCAGTAATCACTATGATATTTGGTTAAGTGAAGATACCGCCTTAAGAGTGAAAGAACAATTTGCGAGCCGTTATGGTGAACCTATTTACACTATAGGCATGGGCGGATCGGGCGGTGCTATTCAGCAATACCTATTATCACAAAACCACCCTGGCATTATTGATGCGGCGATACCCTTGTATTCCTATCCTGACATGGTGACACAGGTGAGTTATGCACTTGATTGTGAATTAATGGAATATTATTTTGATGTCACCAGTGACAATGATATTTGGCAGCACTGGCCTAACCGCAGCCTAGTGGAGGGTAATAATGCCTTACAGGATTTCAATAACCGTTATGGCAACTTGCAGGGCATAGCAGGCTTTTTAAATGGGGATTTCACTATGATGCCCAAAGGGGCGTCGCAATGTACCAATGGTTGGCGTGGGCCATCTCAGCACATTAACAACCCTTACTTTTTCTCTAACTATTACCAAGTGAGCCGTGAAACCCTACTGAAGGTGGATTGGAGTCATTGGGGCAACCTAAGCAATTTTTATGGCACTCATAATGATGGATTTGGTAAGCGCTTCTGGGATAACCAAGGGGTGCAATATGGCTTAAATTCCCTACAGGAAGATACGTTAACGATTGATGAATTTATTAAGCTCAATAAGTATATTGGCGGCTGGAAGAAACCGGTTGAAATGGAAAACGAGCGTTTTTGGCATATTAGCGGTGATTCGTCTTTACAACGCCTGTCTTTGTGGGGGCATCACAATATGACCCATAGTGGCGACAAAGTGGTGGCTGGGCGCAGCGAGGGCAGTGATGATGCAATTGCTGCGGCTTATAAATCCGGTCTAGTGTATTTAGGGTTATCGGATTTACCCATTATTGATATGCGCCATTACTTGGATCATAAGTTAGATATGCATCATAGCCTCTCTTCCTTTACCTCACGTAAGCGCATTCAAAATGCCATGGGCAACAGTGACCATCAGTTAATTTGGATGGTGGAAAAAGATGATTCAGTTTCGCGCCGAGACTTACTTAATAGCCTTCCCATTGAAGACGCTTTACGTGTATTGGATAAGTGGCTGATTAATATTAAAACCTTCCCAGAAAAATCAGTGGCCCAAAATAAACCGGTGGCCGCCAATGACCGCTGTTACGACTCAGATAAACACGTAATAGACAGTGGGGCTACAACCTGGGATGGCGCCTGGAATGGGGAAGCCAAGGGCACATGTATGCAGCGTTTTCCAAGTTACAGTCATTCACGCTTAATGGCGGGTGATAATATTTATACGGATACGTTGAAGTGTACAAAGGTCCCTGTGGCTAAGGCTATAGCGTCGGGCGTCTATGGGGATGTGGATATGCAACCCCATTTATCAGAATTGCAGGCGGTTTTCCCCGACGGGGTTTGCCAATTTAATAGCCAGGCCAATACGCAGGTGAGTCGCGTGATTGAGGCCATTAAGAAAAAGAACAGAGGTTAGTGGCGTTTATTGATTAAGTGTAATGGGGGTGGCTGTTACTCACACATTTGAGCCTACGAGTATGTGAGTAGCAGGCATTAACTAAGACCTAGTTGGGCATAACTAAGTTCACCACCGTTAAAATACTGCCAATAAAAAGAGCCACAAATATCAATCCGCCAATTACGTAAACCCTTGGATTGCTGGCATTGAGGTCGCGCTCCATATTTTCACGTTTTTGTACCCCCA
>JAPYOO010000200.1:0-1895 GCA_029938135.1 Bermanella sp.
GCCCAAGCCAGTGATGGTGATAATTGGGATGACGATAGCCCACAATGTGCACAGATTTTAAGCCATAAATTAATGCCGCTGCTGCAATATTTCGCCTATATAGAAATTACCCCTAATGCTCACCAAGCACTCTGGCACGCGTATGAAGATATCCAATCTGAACTGGGTGATCGCTTCGCCATGGAACAGATTTGCTCAAGCGACGACATATACCCCATATTCAGGGACCTTTTTTCAAGAAAAAATTTAAAGGAAGCGGTATGAATATACAAACAAAAGATACCGATGAAAAACCAAACAACAAACGCCAGCCACTGTCTACGGGCTCGGAGTGGACCTTTGAGCTACTAGAAGTCTACGACAAAGAAATTGCTCGCATTGCCAAAACTTTTCGCTTAGAAACTTACCCCAACCAAATTGAGGTGATCAGTGCTGAACAAATGATGGACGCCTATGCCTCTGCGGGCATGCCCATTTCTTATAACCACTGGTCTTATGGCAAACACTTTTTACAGACCCAGGGCAGTTATCAAAGAGGGCAAATGGGTTTGGCCTATGAGATTGTCATTAATTCAGACCCCTGCATTGCCTACCTAATGGAAGAAAACACTATGTGTATGCAGGCTTTGGTCATTGCCCATGCCTGTTATGGTCATAATTCTTTTTTTAAGGGTAACTATTTATTCACCACCTGGACAGATGCCAGTGCCATTATCGATTACCTGGTCTTTTCACAAAATTATATTAAAAAATGTGAAGAACGCCATGGCGTAGACGCAGTAGAAAGTATTCTGGATGCCGCTCACGCACTGATGAATTATGGCGTCGACCGTTACAAACGTCCGCGCCCCATTAGTGCCAGCGAAGAGATAAACAGACAAAAAAATCGTGAAGAAATTTTGCAGCAGCAAGTAAATGATTTATGGCGAACGCTACCGACCCACGAAAAATCGACTAAGAAAAAAGAAAAGCGATTCCCAACAGAGCCCCAAGAAAACATACTTTATTTCTTAGAAAAGAATGCACCATTATTAAAACCCTGGCAGCGAGAAATATTAAGAATTGTACGAAAATTGGCACAATATTTTTACCCACAACGCCAAACCCAAGTCATGAACGAAGGCTGGGCTACTTTTTGGCACTACACCCTTATCAATAGTTTATATGATGAAGGTTTAGTGACCGACGGCTTTATGATGGAGTTTTTAAATAGCCATACCAATGTCATTTATCAGCCGCCTTTTGATAGCCCCTATTTTAGCGGCATCAACCCATACACACTGGGTTTTAACATGATGAGTGATATTCGTCGTATTTGTGAACACCCCACTGACGAAGACCGTGAATGGTTTCCCGATATTGCGGGCAGTGACTGGCTAGATACCCTGCACTTTGCCATGAAAAACTTTAAAGACGAAAGCTTTGTATTGCAGTATTTATCCCCTAAATTAATGCGCGATTTAAAACTATTTTCAATTTTAGATGACGATCGTAAGATGCACATTCAAATCACCGCCATACATGATGAGGGTGGCTATAAAGACGTGCGTGAAAAACTGGCTAAACAATATGACCTCTCTTTCCGAGAACCCAATATTCAAGTGTATTCGGTCGATGTTGAAGGGGATCGCTCGTTAACGCTGCACCATCACCGTCAAAATAATATTCCATTATCTGAAGACAGCAGCGACGTCATGAAACACTTACGTACGCTTTGGGGGTTTGACGTGTATCTACATTCAATGGATGAAGAAGGTAAGGTATTCAAGTCTTATTCCTGTTCAAAAACAGGTAAAGCGGATGATGAACAATTGGAACTGAACGAACACACATAACGCTTATTGGAGGATAGGTACGAGCGCACCCCGTGCGCGATAAACCGCATTTAAAACCTG
>JAPYOO010000200.1:1995-4141 GCA_029938135.1 Bermanella sp.
TATTTATGCACTTAATTGATGGCTATGGTACGTCCTAAATGCCTCGGTTACTTTTTCCTCGGAGGGAATTGAATCGGTGCGCACTAGCATAATAATACTTTGCCCATATACTTTATCGTCCCCTTTAGGATGGTTACATACCTTGCCTTCCTTGCTCACATAGGCCAATGGCGTACCGATATTGGAAGAGATCATTGCCGTCACCACATCCCGCCATTGATCCCCTTCTAGCCATAGAGGGAAACGTAAAAAGTGATCTCCGGCGCGGGTGAACATGTCTTCAATTAACACTTCGGCTCCAGGGCTTTCCATGGCACGCACTAAAATTTCTGGGTAAGAACGAATAGGGCGAATCACCGATTTAATGCCAATGCGCTTAAGCCGATCGCGGTTTTCATCTTCAACACACTCAACTATGGTGCGATAGGCCAAACCGTGCTCTTTCATGCGATAACATATATCAAAGGTTAAGCTATCACTGTCCATTTCAAACTCATCTTTCGCCAACACTAGTATGTGCTCAGCTTCAGCAAGATTAGCCTGAATAAAGTCAGTTTCATGATTACCATGGCCTTCTACTAAGTGTACTCCAAGATTTACTAAGCTCGACGGCAGACCATTAGGGTAGTCGGTATTAATTAACACGATGGGCGTTTTTTTGGTGGCTTTATTTTCTCGGATTTGTGAAGCAAAACGCTCGAAATATTTATCGGGGTTGTATTTAGGGGTATTTATAACCGCTATGTGTTTGTTCATGGGATCTCCGGCAAGGCATGCACTTTGAGCCTGATAAAAAGGTTATAACCAATGCAAACATCGCACGGCAACAACTTATTCTTATTCAAGTATAGAAGGCGCATTCGGTCTTGCCGAGAAATAAGCGAAGATTTATTTTTCTAGTTTATTATTGAGAAGTACGTTCCGTTATTGACCCTGCCAGCATTACCATGCCACCACCACGTCTTCGCGCTGAATAGCGTATCGGCTGGGGGTTTTATTGAGTTTAGCGATCGCAAATCTGGGTTGGACTTGTGTCACCGTCGCCTTCACCTTGGTATCGTGTAATTGCATAAGCCCTTGCTGATCTAGATCAAAAAAGGTGCTGGTGCGAAATACGGTTAATTCATCCCCAGGTCGCATGCCTACACTGCCACCCGTATCTAGGCGAATATAGTTGCCACGGGTATCAATAATTTTGGCCATATAAGGCTGACACCCTAAATTAGTATTTAAATCCCCTACCACTTCTGACAATAACGATTTTACTTGGCCACCAAAATCACTCTTCCAAAACTCAGGAGTCGCAAACCCAGTATTGTAATGGTTGCCATAGTGCCACACGCCAGCAGTGGCATAGGTGTTTTGAAACATCAGTGAGCCACTAATGCCATCATGTACATAGACATCCAATACAAAATTACGCTGACGCTTTTCACGAGATAAGCCTAAAAAATCTAAAGGGGCATCCCACGACCGTGGCTCAGAGGCGTCTGGGTTAATCATGGCTAAATCCCGAATAACACCACTCACCACAAATTGCGCACCCAACTCCTTAGCCAGCTCTACGCTATTACTTAAACGCTGCACATTATTTTGCGAAGACGGGGCGCGATCTACACTGGAAAATAATAATACATGGCCACTGTCCATGGCATGTAAACGATGATGGCCGTTAATGGTATTGGCCATCACACCCGACAGGCGTTGCTCAATGTTATTAAGTCCCCCCATGCTTGCTTCCTTGGGGTTTTGCAAGGCAAACCCTGCTACGGCTACCGCCTTACGATACCCATTCCCTTGGTTAACCTCGCACTGACCCCCTTGAATAAATTCAACACGAATCTTAACTTCTAAAATGCCTTGTGTGATTTTTTCCTGCAAAATACGCACATGCCTAAACTGGCCGTTACTTTTTAAACTCACCTGATCACGTGTCACCAGTCCATCCACCAGCATTTGCGATGAATGAATAGAGCCGCCCATTTGTAACGATGCCTGACGCAGCGCATCACGAATGGCCTTATCGCGAGACGCTTCTAAATCTTTCCCCACGGCGGCTGCGCCCACAGAGGTTATTTCTACAGCCCAACTGAACGTGCAGCTTATTAATAACACCACCATAAAAATTAGGCGCATGATTCCCCCG
>JAPYOO010000200.1:4241-6310 GCA_029938135.1 Bermanella sp.
TAAATAAAAGGTCACCTAAGCCATAAACAATGCCTATGGCTTAGGTGACAAAAAAGCTGTCAATCAACAAAGTAATGATTAGTTTCTGGAATACTGGATTGGCTTTGAACACGATTTACGTTTTGGTAGGAACTTGAGCGCATACCGCCCTTGCCATTCATCATGACGGGTTGGTGGCAATCTGAATTGAAGCGCATGCTGTTTTCGGTGGTTAGGCAATTTCTGAAACCGGCATCTATTACCATCTCCAATACGGTTTCTACACTGCCATCTTGCTGTACATCGGCCGACACCACTCGGGCACCATGAATATAGGTATCCACGTAGCTGCGGAAACTATCATTTTGCACCACTAAATCTCGCACCGTAGAACTACCGCTGATTTTAGCGCCGTAGACTCGCTCGGCCATGGAGCGGTATGCGTCTAACCGACTGGCACGAATCGCCATGAGTCGCTGTTGAACTTTGCTTTGTCCTTGGGACTTGCCTTTTGGGTTCACCGCACCATAACCTACCACCCGTAAAATAAGAGGTGCCACTGGGTCCACATGGGTAGATATAGGCTTAAGCATTGATTCTTTCGAATCTACATCTTCGACCTCGTCTTCATCGTCACCAAAGCCCAACATGCTGCAACCACTAAGTGAAAAGACCAGTAAACTCACACCCAGCAACCATGTCCATTGTTTCATACCGATACTCCTTTCAATTTTTCGGGTGCACTATTCCTATGTCTTGAAAGAGGTATCGGCCAGTTTCACCATTAAGTTAGGCTTTTTTAAGACTAAGTTTTGCAATACTTAATATTACGTGGCGTACCTGCTGCTGTTGATTCACTAACAGAGCCATCATAATAATGATCGCGCCTAACCAGGTATTCATATGCAATTGCTCGCCTGCCAAGTACGTACCCAATAGCAATGCCAACACCGGCGTGATCAAGGTGATTAACGACACATCATCCGCCGACATATTATTCAGCAAATAAAAATAACCTATAAACCCCGCAACCGATCCAAAAGTCGCCAAGTACGCTATTGCCCCCATGGATGTCCAACTTATGTGTTCTGGCAACGGCCCGCTAAAGAAATACCACGCCACGCCATACACAGGTACAGATAACAAAAGGGAGCCGGTGGTTTGCACTAACGGATGCAACGGCTGGTAGTCTTTAGTTACTTGCAGTTTTTGTAACAGTACCGAGCTGACACTGTGTAAGTTAATGCCCACCAACAATACAATTAGTGCCATCACCATGTGCTGACCAATATTTACCTGCTGGGCAAAAATGGTATACAAACCCACTACCGCCAGTGCCATGCACAGCAACCGATTAAGCCCCAGTATTACGTTCGGTAATAACAAACGGCTATAAATACTCACAATCAAGGGTGTTAACCCCCACATCACTGCAACCAACCCACTGCTTAATACTTGCGTGGCCCAATACACACACAACATGGCACCGCTTACACCGACGGCCCCTAATGCATAACTGTTAAATGCCGCACGCGAGACCATAAATTTAATGTTAAATAGTTTTAATAACGCCACACACAACGCAAGGCTTAACCCCATGCGAATGGCCAATGCCTGAATAAAGTCCAATGATTCCACACTGAAACGAATGCCTAACGGAGTTGTGGACCAAATTAACACCACAGCTACGTATATAGAGGCAAGCCTCATGATTTTTCTCCTTATGTACACGGATGTACGTATGTCGCACGGCTTAATGCCAAAGCGCGACGATATATATGGATGTACAAATGTCTTAATGGCACGGATGCCAAGGCACAATACAATCCAACAAAAAGGAATTTAAAAAAGGCGGTGAGTGAGGCTACTAAAAAAGTGGGTCGCCACTCTCCTCATCTCTGAGTCCGTGGCATTTCGTTCTAGTGAACGTAAAAAACCGCGGACTGGGCCGCGGTTTTTGAAATTCTGTGAGCGAAAACTTAACTCATTCCGAAAACACGACCGTTTGCCTACGAAGCCATTTACAGGCTCGCATGCTGGGTGCGCTAATTCGGACAGTGTTTAAGTTTTGCATTATCGAAATATAGAGG
>JAPYOO010000201.1:0-3911 GCA_029938135.1 Bermanella sp.
AAACATCTTTTTGGCTTCTACATCACCGCGATCAGTGAAATGCTCTTGTAGGCGATGAGCCAATCCTTGGTCGTAGGCCACGGTTTATTGTTTCGCTATTGTTTTAGGGGATAAGGACACTCGCATTACTCTTAACATGTTTTCACCCATGACTTTGCGTATTTCAGTTTCACTAAAGTTTTGTTGTAACATTTCGTGGGTAAGGGCGGCAAGCTCAGAGGTATCAAACTGGGTTTGCACCGACCCGTCGTAATCAGAGCCCAGTGAAATATGATCAACCCCAATGGCAGTAATACCGGCACGAATAGATTTTACTATTCCGGCGGGTGTGTCATCACAGGCCGCTTCATTCCAGTATCCTATACCCACTACGCCGCCATTGTTGGCAATGCGCTTCATTAACGCATCGGGAATATTGCGTTTATGCGGACAGTGACTGTAAATACCGCTGTGGCTTAATAACAAAGGACGTTGTGTTAACGCCAATACATCCAGCACAGTGGCGGGTGATGAATGAGCCACATCAATGATCATATTTTTACTAATGGCCAGTTGCACCGCCTGTTTACCAAATTCGGTTAAACCCGCGTTAGATTCGCCGTGCAAAGAGCCGCCCAGTTTATTATCAAAAAAGTGCTGTAAACCTATCATGCGGTAACCGGCATCATATAATTTGTTTAGGTTTTCAAGCTGGCCTTCTAAGGGGTGTGCGCCTTCCATACCCATAATGGCGCCCACTATTTTTTGGCCACTGGCTCGCAGCGTTAATACGTCGTCAATGTCAGAAGCTTTACGAATAATACGTACTTGCTTAGGCGCGCGTTTTTCATATTCTTTTAAGCGTTCAACCTGATACAAGGCACGTTCAAAAATACTGGTCCAAGTGGCCATGGGCCAAGATTGTGCCATGACGAGTGGGGTAATGTTATCGGGGGCCTCGTCTGAGTTAGACTGATAATTTTGTCCGCTGGGGCTTTTCGTCACCGCCGTTAACCCCTGAAACGCCACGTTTCCCTCCACTAACCGCGGAAAATCCACATGGCCATAATTACTGCGTTGCAACAAATCGCGGTCCCATAAAAGGGAATCGCTGTGCCAGTCACCCACCAGTAAGGAGTTGTGTAAGGCTTGGGCATTGTCGCTTACTGGCCAAGGTTTATGAGCGATTACTTGATTATGTTGTTGCTCGAGTATGGCGGGAGCAAACGTTAAAAAGCCCACCAACACGAAAAACAATAAACCACCGATGAGCATTAGGATTTTTTTCATTTTATTCTTCTTTTAGGAGCCTTAGTGTCACCTTACCATTTAAGTTAATGGGCGGGGTAAAAAATGGGCTTGTGTGACGGGTGGGGAGCAAAAAATGTGTTGTTAGCAATGAGAGTATTGAAGTACAAGAAAGGCCGTTACTGAAAAGGATTGTCTGGGCGATAAGCTCAATAAGAAAAGCTGCAATTCAAGAATAGATATAGCTTTGATTAATACTCATGTCTAAAGCGAACTCAGGGTCAGAAGGGTCGCTCTATAGCATTGTTATGACATGCGGATCAATGTAAGAAAATGTCAGTTTTTAATGAATTTGGTATAGAATAAGACTGGTAGTAATCTTCACACAAGTTGGATGTTAATGAACAATAATCGAGATATTATCGCGCGTCTTCGCGAGGAAATTCCTTCGTTTGAATGTGTGCCGGGTTGTCACGATTGTTGCGGGCCGGTAACAACGTCTTCAGAAGAAATGTCGCGCCTGCCAGTGAAAACGGACGCCGAACATGACGCAGCATTGAATGAATTTGACTGTGTGCATCTGGGGCCTAAGGGTTGCACTGTGTACGGTGAGCGTCCACTAATCTGCCGATTGTTTGGCACTACACCCCGCATGCCTTGCCCAAATGGTCGCCGCCCTGAAACCATGGTTAATCCAAAAACGGAACAGCAGGTCCATCACTACATTGCAAATACACGGCAAGTCTTGGTGTAAGTGATCATTAAAAATCCTTATATCTAGCCGAGCAGATTTAAAGAGGAGGCGACACATATTGTCATTAAGCCTGCGGGTATTTGTGAAATACTCTGGGGCTTCTCTTTCTTGTATTGTTTATCACCCTTTAAATATTTAAGCACAAAATATCAAAGAAAATATTTGGCTTGCCCCAAGATAGCCTCTTCAAAACAAATAGGAGAGGAATATGAGCAAAAATTTAGAGAGTACATGGGAAGCCTACACATCGTCTTGGAAGGTCGAGTCATCTAAGCAGAAGCAAGCCATCTTACAGGAATGTTTAGAGGCTAAATGTGTATATAATGACCCACATGCAAAAACCCATAGCAGAGATGAACTTGTGAATTATATGCAAGATTTTCATAAACAAGTACCGGGTGGATATTTTGTTACCAAATTGTTTATGGCTCATAATAACCAAAGCATTGCAAAGTGGGACATGAAAAACGGTGAACACATAGTAATTGGAGAAGGCATTAGTTATGGGAAGTATCACGAAAGTGGAAAGCTAATGTCAATGACAGGTTTTTTTGAAGCACCTTAAAGGACACTGAAAAGTGAACTACCTAAAAAACGTGCAAATTGGTATTAATTATATTGAGTCTAATTTGGACTTTGATATTTCATTGTCTCATGTGGCTCGCGAGGCTGGACTGAGCCAATGGCATTTTCAACGAATATTTAAAGCCCTTACTAACGAAACGTTAAAAACCTATATTCGCTCTAGAAGACTTTCAAACTCGTTAGAGAAACTTGTTTCTACGAAGTTAAGAATTATTGATATTGCGGTGTCAGCTGGATATGAATCTCAAGAAAGTTTTACACGTGCTTTTAAGTCTTCATTTAAGCTTACCCCCAATGCATATAGGAGGCAGGGCAATAAAGGTGTGTTCTTAAAAAAACTAGAATTCAATACTGAATATTTAAAACATATTAATCATAATATCTCATTAGAGCCTGAAATATATTCTCAAAATAAAATGACAGTTGTGGGCTTAAAAACCTGTTTTTATAATGTTGATTCCGAGAAAAATAATATTGGTGAGAAGCTACCTGTATTGTGGCGTGAATTTTTAGAGCGCATTAATGAAATTGAACATGTAGTCACCAAAAGCCCTTGTTATGGCGTTGTTAAGCAGGTGAAGGATAATACTGACTTACTAGAGTATTACGCGGCGATTGAAGTTGAAAAATTGGACGTTATTCCTGTGGGTATGGTGAGTTTAACGGTCCCTTTGTCTAACTATGCAAAGTTTACTCATAAAGGCTACGCCAAAAAAATAGATGGTACCGTTAACTATATTTACTCAAGTTGGCTTCTTAATTCAGGTAAACATCATACATCAGGGCCAGATTTAGAAGTGTATGATCACCAGTATGATTCATTGTCTGAAGACTCCGTTATGTATTATGCCATCCCGGTTAAATGATGCCGTAAAGATTGGTTGCGGTAGAGAGCTCACGATAAATCTGCGTTCTGCCTTAGGTACACTCTAGCTCTACCTAGTAGTCCCCTTTTAATCTAACTTACCTCGAGAAATCCCCTAAGATAGCGTATCCTGTGTATAACTAATCCACTGTTGTAGTTCATGACCATAAAAGTAATCGATGTACTTGCCCCCGAGGTCTTATGCTCAAACTGTCAGGCCTGTTGCTGTAGTTTGGAGGTAATGATCATTTCGGATACCGGAGTTCCAGATCAGCATATTAGTGTGGATGAACATGGTAGCGAAACCATGTTGCGCTTAGATGATGGCTGGTGCTCAGCGTTAGATCGCAATACTAAGATGTGTACTATCTATGAAAACCGCCCATGGGTGTGCGAAGCGTTTGAGATGGGATCGTATGAATGCATCAATGAACGAGTAGAGAAAATGTAAGAGGTACTTATTTGGGCAATGAAAGGTGT
>JAPYOO010000201.1:4011-6296 GCA_029938135.1 Bermanella sp.
AAACCTGCCCAAACGTGTAACGTAAGGCCTAGTCCCCCTAGGACCTTTGTCAGATGTTCAGGTCAGCAAGGAGAAGGTATATTCGGTTATGCCTTTTTTGTTGAGATTCCAATGCTTAAATCATCCCTAATTCCTGTGCTTCTAATGAGTGCTCTTATTTCCGGCTGCGTTGAAGTGAGTGAAACATCTGATGATGGTAGTCAAATATCCGAAGAGGGTAAAAATAATAGTGATACTGACACAGATAAAAATATCGACAATGAATTAGCAAATCTCACTTCTACAGGTGTTCGCGAGTATAACGATCAATGGTTAATCGATATTGATAATCGCAGTCTATCCAGTACGGATTACACTAAAACACAGGTCGGTGAAACGTTAACACAGAGTTTTATCTTACGTAGTGATAACCCCATAGAGGAAACCGTTCAGTTAAGTCATTTGTTTTTTAAGCAATACTTTTGGACGGGGCAAGACTCTGATATTACGTTCTCAATTATTGATGCTGCTAACCAAGCGGTATTGATACAGCAAAACTATCAAACGAGTCCCACCGATGCTCGTTCCGCCATTATTAAACCCGGTGGTACTAATGCCTTGATACTGGATAAACCGTTGGATCTTAAAATCAACCATTCCTATGTTATGCAATTTCAAGTAAATAAAGCAGAACATAATTTTAGTCTTTATTTAAGTACAAAAGATTATGCTGATGGTGAAAGTAATGGACAGGCAGATATCTGGTTCAAAGCTTTAGCAGGAGTACATTGGTTAGAATATGACGCGCTCACAATCACCAGTGACTTGAATAACCAATGGGTCTATGACGCTGGTATGGCAACACCGCTTAAAGCCAAGATGCTTTCTATTAATAACGGCAGTTCACATTCAGAGCAGCTTCTGGTCGATAAAAAAGTGGATAATCTTGCTTTACGATATGAGCTCAGTAACCCCGATCTGGTAAACCTTAAGGTCAGCAAGGGCAGTAGCGATGCTCAAGATCTGCTTAGTTTTCAAGGGCTTCAATTAGGCACCAGTTATCTAAATATTTATCATAAACTACAATTAATTGATCGCATTGAATTACAAACAACCAAACCTTACACGTTAGATATGTCCTTAAGCTATATTGCTTACTCAGGAGAAACCATGCATGACAAAATGGCCAGTTTTGACCGTATAAAGTCTGATTTTGAAGTTGTGTATAAACCGCTTAATATTCAATTAAATTGGCATGATAATGGTGTTATTGAATTTGATTGGGATTTAAATGGCGATGGGAAAAGTTATACAGAATCCCGTGATGAAGTAATGTCTCCGCTTACTTACAATGTATTGCCCGATGCAGAAGATTATTTTACGAACTTGTATTTGTTTCGTATCGACAAAAATGATGAAACCGTTCGTGGTTGTAATGGCGGAGGTAGCTCGTATTCGTCTGAAGGGAATACAGCACCTCGTATTGGTTTTAAATCAGTACATTTCACACAAGACTTGGCTTGTATCGCTCCAACCTTAATGCATGAGCTGGCTCATAATCTTGGTCTTGGGCACTATAGCGCAGCTAACGCGGATTACCTTCCGGTAGATAATCAATTGCTGAACTTAATGAAAACGGGCAGGGATGAAAACCAAGTATTTGCCTTTCAATGGAAAATAATGCATCAAACCTTGAGTGATCTGGCTGCGCAGGGCAAGCTGTAATCTTTGTACTGCAACGTTAATTTTATTTCAAACTGATTCATGGAATTATGCATGAATCAGTTTGAAGAATGCCACTTATTAACTTTTATAAACCTAAGCTTTAATAATCTCAGGGAATAAATCCAAGTAGCCCTTGGCCAATCGCACGTCCGAGTAATAGCCTCTTTCTTTTAACAACTCATGCAACGCTTTTAAATTATAGGTGGGCACCGCCATAAATAAATGGTGTTCGCAGTGATAGCTTAACCCTTGGGTGGGCGAGAAAAATAACGCACCTAATATGCCCTGGGGTACCGAGCGAGTATTGTATTTAGCTTCGTCGGCAAATAAATTCTGCACCCCTGCGTGTTCGGCTATTTGGCGGCAGCGAATAATCATCATGTACACGGTAAAGTGGGCAATCACCCATAGCGCAAACAACTCTCCATAACCTAACAGCCACAATATTCCAAATACTCCTGCGTTTAATAGTAAACCGCGGGCCAAAGTAAAACCTTGGCGCTTTTCTCTTGATAACTGGTCGCGACCGGTTAATACCATGTACAAAATCATTTTTAAGCCGGTTATGCCTATTAAATCTC
>JAPYOO010000619.1 GCA_029938135.1 Bermanella sp.
TCAGATTCACTTGGCTTATTGGCAGCTGACCTAGGAGATAATTGGCCAGCAGTGGATTTAGGAAAAGATACTGCGGGGACCAATTATACAGCGACTCAAATTACAGCAACACATTCATCAACTTGTGCGTTGTTAAATGACGGAAGTGTAAAATGTTGGGGCAATGGTAGCTTTGGTCAGCTGGGATCTGATCATATTGAAAACATAGGTGATGATATTGATGAAATGGGAAACAACCTAGCAGCAATCGATCTAGGAACAAACCGAACCGCTAGTAAAGTTTTTATTGGTTATCGTAAAGCGTGTGCCATTTTAGATAATGACGCACTAAAATGTTGGGGCAGCAATGCTAACGGCCAACTCGCTCAAGCAAGCGCAGAAAACAGCATAGGAGACGGTGGCGAAGGCATAATGAAATATCATTGTCATTCAGAGACTGTCAAACAAATTTCAGCAATAACACCACTTGCGATTGACGAGCAAGGCTGCGATGAAGGCGGCCTACTGATACAAGTTGGATTAGACACCAGTGATGATGAAATTTTGCAAGACGATGAACTAAACAATACATATAAACAATGTAGCCAGACAGATTTCCAAGCTATCGCAAAAACGGAAGGTTTTGAACCCCAAGAAATGGGATGCACCTTCGGTGGACTTAATGTTTTCTACGGTACCGATGCTAATGGTATTTATGATAATGAAATGGGTGACACTCTACCCGAAATTGAGTTAGGCAACACATCAGGTATTAAGCATGTACAACTGAACAACTACTACACATGTATATTATTCAATGACGGTGATGTTAAATGTTCTGGTTCTGGCGAAGCGCTAGGTCAAGATTCCACAAGCAATTGGGGGGATGAGTCTGGTGAAACACCCGCTAACGCGCCTACTGTAAACATAGGAACAGGTATCACAATCGTTGAGATTGCCGGGGGCAACTACCAAACGTGCGCTCTAACTCAAGAAAATGAAGTTAAGTGTTGGGGTTACAGCGATTATGGTGAAACAGGTCACCCAGCGTATTACGGTGAAGAGCTAGGTGATGGTTTAGACAGTGATGATAACCCTGTGATCGAAATGGGCGATAACCTGCCTTTCGTTGAACTGCACTAATATATTTTAAACGGTCTTCGAATTAAATTAAATAACGATTCAAGACCGTCATACTTAACGTGTAAATAT
>JAPYOO010000620.1 GCA_029938135.1 Bermanella sp.
CTAGAGACTCAAGCAGGCGCCGATGCCCAAGGCCACAGCGCCCCTACTCAAATCACCATAGACGCCAATCAGCGTGTACTAGGCGAATTACCGTTTGAAAACATGGAAGACTTTGAGCAAGCCAACCGTGGGTTGATTGCTAGGGAAGACAGCCTGCAAGTAAAAGCCTCACCGCTGTCGCCCAATGAATTTGCCTGGAACCAGGATGCTTACCAGTTTATTAAAGGGGATGCACCGGGCTCGGTTAACCCTAGCCTGTGGCGTCAAGCCAAGCTTAATAACATTCACGGCCTGTTTAAGGTCACGGAAGGCGTATACCAATTACGGGGCTACGATCTAGCCAACATGACTATCATTATGGGTGATAAGGGTTTAATTCTGGTTGACCCGCTCACCTCTGAAGAAACTGCCCGTCGCGGCATGAAGATGGTGCGCAAACACTTAGGTGATAAACCGGTGTCTACTATCATCTTTACCCACAGCCATGGTGACCACTTTGGCGGCGTGCTGGGTGTGTTAACCCCCGAAGAACAAGCCAATGTACAAGTAATTGCCCCTGAAGGTTTCATGGAAGAGTCCACCAGTGAAAACCTGTTGGCCGGCCCCACTATGGTTCGCCGTCTGGCTTATATGTATGGGCTGAACCTTGCGCGCTCTGAACGCGGCCACATCGACACTGGCCTAGGTAAAGAACCTGGTTTTGGCACTACGGGTATATTAATGCCCACTGATATTATTTCGCGAACTCCGCAACCCATGACGGTAGATGGCGTGGAATTTGTTTTCCACAATGCGCCCGCCACCGAAGCTCCCGCAGAATTAATGTTCTATTTGCCTGAGTCAAATGCGTTTTGTGGATCGGAAGTCACGTCACGCAACATGCACAACCTGTACACTTTGCGGGGTGCCAAAGTCCGTGATGCTCTGGCCTGGAGCAACGCCATTGAAAAAACCCGTACCGAGTTTAAAGATGCCGACATTTATTTTGCCAGCCACCATTGGCCTATTTGGGGCAACGACAAAATTCAGGATTTCCTGAAGAAACAACGTGATACCTACAAGTTCATTCACGATCAAACCCTGCACATGGCACACGATGGCATGACCCCTAGAGAAATCGCCGAAAAACTGAAAATGCCTGAATCCCTGCGCACCAGTTTTTCAAGCCGAGGTTACTACGGCACGGTC
>JAPYOO010000621.1 GCA_029938135.1 Bermanella sp.
TTCATGAAGATGATAGCTTCCGTTGGGGTTACTTGGGTTCGACTGGTGTTTCTGTTGAAGTGGGTGATGTGGATAACTTTGCCGATGATGTAAATCAGTTGATGGACGACTTAGAGTTAGAGAATGTTAGTGCCGATACCGCCAATGACATCATCAACAACTACAACAATAACCTGCGCCACAAATTAGGCGATGCTGGTTACATGAAAATAGATGTGCAGTTTGTTGCTCCATTAGCACCTTTATTAATGCGCTCAGATATTTTAGGCGGCGTAATGTCTGTGGATTTAGTGGGTGGTGTTACCGCTAAGCTATCAATATTAGATGACGACCTGAGCTTGAACAGTAATACAGCCTCATTTGAAACCAATACGGCCGTTTATTTAAAAAGTGTTCAGTACACCACTCTAGGTTTAGGTTACAGCCGTGAGTTAGATAACATTGTTATCGACAAAGTGAACGAGCATGTAGAAGGCCGTTTATTAAGCGGTGTGCGTTTAAACATGTATAACCTGAAACTGTCCAAGCAGGTTATTGGCTTGATGAACATTGACGAAGACGATGAACTGGGCGATGTAATTTCTGATGATTTCGATGGCAACCAAGCTTCTTCTCGAGCACTGGGCGTAGATTTAGGCCTTATCTGGGAAGCTGATAACTACCATTTAGGTTTCACTTGGCGCAATGTTAACGAGCCAGAGTTTGATTTTGGCGCACTGGGTGAAGGCTGTACCGGCAATCCTACCAATACTAGCGTTAGCAACTGCTTTACCGCCCTATACTTTGCTGATCAAGGCCGTATCAACCTTGAAGAAACGCACGTAATGACCAGTCAAGCCACGGCTGACGTAGCGTTAAATACTGAAAACAAACGCTGGCGTCTAGCGGCTTCATACGATTTACAGCCAGTACGCGACCCCGTAGGTGACGAATACCAGTGGATGACAGCATCCGCAGCCTACGTATCTTCTCGCTTTATTGGCGCACGAATTGGTTTAAGCCAAAACCAAGTGGGCAGTGAACTTACCACAGTGAATGCCGGCCTTAGCTTGTTTGGCAACGTAAACCTAGATCTTCGATACAGCTTAGACACCATCGAAGTAGACGGCACAACCACACCACGTGTATTTGGTTTTAATTTAGGATTTGAAAGCAGCTTCTAAGGCTTTCAATATTAAGGATAAAAA
>JAPYOO010000622.1 GCA_029938135.1 Bermanella sp.
TTCCCACGCAATGCCGTACCAAAAGTATATGACGCGCTTAAAGTTGAAGGCGGAGTTATTACGCTTGAAGTTCAACAACAGCTAGGTGACGGTATCGTTCGTACCATCGCCATGGGTTCTACAGAAGGCCTAAAGCGCGGCTTAACAGCAGAAAACACAAATGCACCTATTCAAGTACCAGTTGGTGTTGAAACGCTAGGTCGCATCATGGACGTTCTTGGACGTCCAATTGATGAATGTGGTGAAATCGGTGCGAAAGAAGTTGCTTCTATCCACCGTAAGCCGCCTACATTCGCAGAACAATCCATGTCTTCTGATTTGCTAGAGACGGGTATCAAAGTAATCGACCTAGTTTGCCCATTCGCTAAGGGTGGTAAAGTTGGTTTGTTCGGTGGTGCCGGTGTTGGTAAAACTGTAAACATGATGGAATTGATCAACAACATCGCCAAAGCACACTCAGGTTTATCTGTGTTTGCTGGTGTTGGTGAGCGTACTCGTGAAGGTAACGATTTCTACTACGAAATGGCTGAATCCGGCGTAGTAAACTTAGAAGACAAACCTAAGTCTAAAGTTGCCATGGTGTACGGACAGATGAACGAGCCTCCAGGTAACCGTCTACGCGTAGCGTTGACTGGTCTTACTATGGCTGAGAAATTCCGTGACGAAGGTAAAGACGTTCTACTTTTCGTAGATAACATTTACCGTTATACACTAGCCGGAACTGAAGTATCAGCTCTACTAGGTCGTATGCCTTCAGCGGTAGGTTACCAGCCAACTCTTGCAGAAGAGATGGGTGTATTGCAAGAGCGTATTACCTCTACTAAGAAGGGTTCAATCACTTCTGTACAGGCCGTATACGTACCTGCCGATGATATGACGGATCCAAGCCCAGCAACTACATTTGCTCACTTGGACTCAACCGTATCTTTGTCTCGTGAAATCGCTTCTAAGGGTATTTACCCTGCGATCGATCCATTGGATTCTACCTCTCGCCAGCTAGATCCATTGATCATTGGACAAGAGCACTACGACATCGCTCGTGGCGTTCAGACTGTATTACAGCGTTATAAAGAACTGAAAGACATTATCGCCATCCTTGGTATGGACGAATTGTCTGAAGAAGATAAGCTTACTGTATCTCGTGCTCGTAAGATCGAGAAGTTCTTATCTCAGCCATTCTTTGTTG
>JAPYOO010000202.1 GCA_029938135.1 Bermanella sp.
TCAGACTATATTTATCCACGCAGTGCCAATTTAATCATCAAAGACTTGCTTAAAAATCAAGGTATAAAACCTTTGGGTGAAAAGTATGTGGCTTTAGGAGGCGCTGACTTTAATGAAATAATACAAGATTTAAAACGGGTTAAGCCGCAGTTAATTATTAATACGTTAAATGGTGACAGTAACCGGACCTTTTTTAAAGCCTTAAAGGGCATTGATACTATACCAGTGTTGTCATACAGCATTGGTGAGCCTGAAGTGCAAAGCATTGGTAGTGACTTAATGAGGGGGCATTACTCTGCATTGAATTACTTTCAAAGTATTGAAAGCGATCGCAACCAACGATTTGTTCATGCCTTTAAACAAAAGTTTGGCCAAAATCGTGTTATTAGTGATCCAATGGAGGCTGCATTTGTGGGGGTTAACTTGTGGTCTCAAGCCGTCAAAGCGGTGGGCACAAAAGATCCGATTCGAGTACAAACGGTGCTGGCTTATCAGAGTTTAGATGCCCCTAATGGCGTGGTGAGTATAGATGGCAGTACCCAGAATTTATGGAAAAAACTGCGCATAGGGAAAGTGCTTGCCAATGGACAGTTTGAAATACTATGGGAAAGTAAAACACAAATTCGCCCAGCCCCTTATCCTCGATACTTAGATAAAAGCCAATGGTTAAAACGCATTGACAGCTTTGAGCCGTCTTTATGAATAGCCTTTCATTAGCCAGAAAGTTATCAATATTATTCTTTTTTTGTACGCTTACCCCGTTAGTGTCTTTAACCGTTATGTATTTTAATACATTTAAAGCTGAGTTTTTGCAACAAGAGAAAGCTCATTTATCTTACCAAGCCGATAAAAAGGTAAAAGAGGTAGAGTCTTATATTGATGAACGCATAAGCGATGCCTTGGTGCTATCAAGGGCGCTAGAAACGCAATTAACTCTTGAATCGTTGTTGCCCTTGTATCAGAAAAAAAGGGTACAAAATGCCGCATATTTAAAGCAAGAAGCTAAACACCGTGTGTTTTTTAACCGATTTAAAGATCGTGGTTATTACGATATTTTTTTAATTTCACCCAGCGGTGAGATTTTCTTTAGCCTTGAGCATGAAGCGGATTTTGCAACCAATATTTTTCATGGTGAATATGCCAACAGCGGTCTTAATTTGGTGAGTCGGCGCGCCAAAAACTTTTTGCAAACATCGGTTTCATTTTTTGAATATTACGGGCCCAGCTTTGAAGCTGCGGCCTTTATAGCCACGCCTATTTTTAGAAACTCAAAACTAATTGGGGTAGTGGCGTTACAAATTAATACCGATATTATTCAACGTGTGACGTTAGATGTAAGTGGGTCCATGCAAAGTCAGGAAGTGGTGGTGGCCTCTCTTGGTGAGGGAGTCTATTCATATCAAGCACAAGTGAAATATGATGAGAGTATCATCGTAGGCCAAGAATTGCCTTTGTCGGGAGTGCCTAAGCCCTTGCTTAAGGCCATGAGTGGTCAACGGGGGATTTCAATAGAGCAAGACTATCGTGATGTCAGTGTCATCGCGGCGACACGCTATATTCCTTCCATGAACTGGGGGTTGGTTTTAAAGGAAGACTTAGTGGAAGCCATGATGGTATTTGATCGGCTATTTTGGGTAGTCGTGGTGATATTAATATTGGTGATGGTGGCGTCTTTATTTATTGCCCTTTGGTTTGCACGCTCGGTGGTTAAACCTTTGCAGTTAATGACCCATGCCACGCAAGCTATATCTCATGGGGATATGGATTTATCAGTAAATGTGCAGGGCTTTAAAGAGGTTGAGTTATTAGCCCAATGTTTTAATGAAATGGCTGAACGCTTAAAGATGGCCAGGGATGCCTTAAGTCAAAAAGTAAATACCCGCACGCTAGAGCTTAAAAGAGAGGTTTTACTGCGTGAGAACAATGAAGTGGCGTTGAAAGAAAGCTATAAAAATTTAAAATATTCCACTAAAAACCTTCAGGCAGCTCAAGACCAATTAATTGAGTCTGAAAAAATGGCTTCATTAGGCTCTTTGGTTGCGGGCATTGCTCATGAGATTAATACCCCTTTGGGTATTGCGGTTACGTCCGCTTCGCTATTTAAAGACAGTTTAAATGGGCTGCATAAAAACCATGAAAATAAATCCCTAACCCAAACCGTATTTAAGGAGGGGCTTAAGGACCTAGATAATATTGTCGCCTTGATAGAAAGTAACCTTAATAGAACGGTCAGTTTGGTTAAAAACTTTAAACAAGTGGCGGTAGATCAAACTAATATCCACAAAGCCAAGTTTTATTTGCATGACTTAGTAGAGTCTTTATTAAGTAGTTTGCATCCAGAAACTAGAAAATATCCGGTTGAAATTATAAATAATATTAGCAAAGATGTGGTGATGGATTCTTTTCCTGGTGATTTTTATCAGCTATTCACCAACCTCATATTAAATGCCATGATTCACGGATTTGAAGGGCGGGAAGAGGGGGTGTTAAATTTAAGCGCCACAATATTAGAACATGAACTTACCCTTAGCATAAAAGATAATGGTGTGGGCATGTCTGAAGAGGTGAAGGATAAGTTGTTTGAGCCCTTTTATACCTCTAAACGTGGTCAGGGTGGCAGTGGGCTGGGCCTAAGTATTGTGAAAAATATCGTGAAGCAAAAGCTGCATGGCCAAATACGGGTTGAGTCCACGCAAGGAGTGGGTACTACGTTCATCATTAATTGCCCTGACAGCGGTTAGTTTACCTCGGTGTGACCCTCTCTTGTTAAATACTCTTGTTAAAAAGCGGGGCGCACTGTAATTTATTGCTGCATATTTAGTCCGTTATGGGTAAAAACATGTCTGGTCACCTTAAACAACAACAAGAAAACTCAACGATTGACCATAAACGCTTTCAGTTTTTGGAATTACTGGTTATTTGGGAAGGCAGTATAGCGGCCACCGCCATTGCGCAGTATTTTGAAATTAGCCAGCAATTGGCTGGGCATGTTATTAATAAATACAAAAATCTATACCCCGAACACTTAGCCTTTAACGGTGCGCTTGAGCATTATGTGGCCAGCGATGGCTTTGTTATGCAGCATTGCCTAGGTAGTTTAGATGAGTACATTGCCTTGAGTAATGATTCAAATCCCCAAATTGAAATGCTGGTCACACCTATACGCAAACTAGACCCTAAATTGGTTCGGCCCATTTTAAAGTCTATACGCGATAAACAGCGTTTAAGTATTCAGTACGCATCGGTATCTAACCCCGATTATGCTAGCAGAACGATTCAACCCCATAATCTAGTATTTGATGGTTTGCGTTGGCATGTACGAGCCTATTGTGAAAAAAACCAAGCTTACCGAGATTTTGTATTGTCACGATTTAATGGCGACAGTGCATCAATATCAGGGGACGCGCAGTACAGTGCCGAACAAGACACGTTATGGAATGACATTTTAGACTTAGAGATAACGCCAGATGCAAGGCTTGATGACAATCGAAAATGTATTATCGCCATGGATTATGACATGCACGTTGCAGATGGGGGTTTTGTGAAAATAATTAAAGTACGGGCGGCATTGCTGATGTATTTAATGCAACGACTACGCCTAGACCGTTATCACGAAAAAGCCGAAATTCAGCAAATAACGGTAAGCCCAGTCTGCCGAGACCGTTTGCAAGCGTATTTGTAGCGGCTGCTGCACATTAAAATAATTCACCCTCTTCATCCGCTGATGTCATATTCACGCCCTCTATATCTTTAGCAATGATTTCCCGCTCGGCGTGGGAGGTCATGATGCTCATGAGGTGCTCGCCAAATTCTATGTTTAAGTTTGGATTATGTTGGGTGTAGCCCTTAATTTTTGTCCTAAAGGTGGCCCAGCTTGAGTGAAAGCGACCAATATTCTCAATGTTTTGACGAATCATATCTTGTGATTGCAGTGCAATCATAAATGATTGAATAAGTGTACCCGCCTCGTCTGTGTGTTGCTCTTGAGTGGCGGCGATCTCGTCGATGATATTGTAACCCTGATGATCGGCTTGTTTATATTTGGCTAGAATCACTTTTATATCGTTAAATGAATCGTCTGAGTCCGTAAAAAGATAGGCCACATCGTCTGAGTCTCCGGTAACTAAATTTAGTAACGTCAGTAATTCATCAAATGCTTGTTGGGTTTGCTCTATGCATTGATCTAACGATTTTTGCGAAAACTCAAACATGCGCTCCAGTAGTTCATCAAAACCACTAATTTTGTGTGGCATCGTGGCGATGTTATGGCCTTCTAATTCAATGTAATCATGGTAATTAGCCTGTAACACGTACTGGTAAAACATTTTGTGTTCGTCAATGCTTGACTGAAAGCTGTCTAGGGTTTGTAGGGTGTGGGGTATATTGGCGTTGTCAGGATCAATGAGCAATGAGACTAGGCAGGACCAACAGCTTATAAGTCGCTGAATACGATTACTGATTAAGTCTTCGTACTGCATGCATTGCATAACCGGGACCATACGCTGCTTAATGTGTTCATCTTGTTGAATGAGTGCCTCAAGATTTTTTTGAATTTTTGCTAACTCCAGTTGCTCGCTGGCATGAACGGCTTGGTCTTGTTTAGGGGGCTCAAGTGAAAAGTTTGGGTCCTGTGCTGCCAGTAGAATATCATCGGCCTGTTGATTAACGGCAACTTTATGATCGTTAATATGACTGTGTTCTGAGTACAAATTGTGAAAATCGACTATGGCTTTGGATACATCTTTATCAAAGAATATACAGGCGACATCGAGTACTTTGCCGGCAGATTCTGAAATGTTATTTAATGCATTTTGTGCCAATTTTGAAAGTAAACAAATAGAGAGGTTATCGTATTCAATTAACTGTTTTGCTAGGGCCATATCAATACCAACTGTGCTAATAGCGCGTTTATGCCAAGTCTAATAAGCAGTATAGAAGTAATTACTATTTATGGTGTGAGAATGGGCCACAGAGTATTACGTTAATCACTGAGGTTTTTCGTAAGTTATTGATAATTAAGGGAATATATTAAAAATTCAGGGTCTAAAGAGCTTTATATCGCATAAATTGTACGTAAAATGGCGACGTTACATACTGCAATATTTACGTAGCCAAAGAATACAATATGTCTGGTTAGATCTAGCCAGTTCTAGAAAGCCTAGTATACTGCACCACAAAAAAGAGTAGTCCAATGACCCTATTTAAGAAAATTATCAGTACCGCTTTTATGTGTGTCTGTTTTCAAGCCCAAGCCAGCAATGTTATTTTAATCATTGGTGATGGCATGGATGACCAGCAAATTAGCGCGGCGCGTAATTATTTATATGGAGCCCAGGGGCACAGTATTTTATCGACCCTGCCGATTCGCTCGGCGGTTCAAGTTTTAACGGTGGATGAACAAGATCCAAACCTGGTTAAGTACGTGGCCGACAGCGCCAACAGTGCAACGGCCATGGCCAGTGGGGGCATTACCAGTCGCGGGCGTATAGGGACGTCGGCAAACAAGAACCTAGACTTTAAGACCATTATTGAATTAGCCCAAGAATCGGGTCTTAAAACGGGTTTAGTCAGTACCGCGTCTATTACCGATGCCACCCCAGCGGCCTTTATTGCCCATGTGAATGATCGTGGCTGTCAAAGTGTTAAACATATGGTGGCCTATGAAGATCATGGTGATCGTATTATTGATTGTAGTGACGACATTAAACAGCGCGGTGGTAAGGGCAGTATTAGCGAGCAATTGGCCGACAGCCAGGTAGATGTATTATTAGGCGGGGGCTTAAAATACTTTAAACGCCACAATGAAGCCAATAATCAAACTTTATTGGTTCAGGCACAGACGAACGGTTTTGAGTACATAGACAACCTAAATAACAGTGATGCGCTAAATAGTCATAAAAAGTTGTTAGGGTTATTTGCCAAAGGTCATTTGCCGGTACGATTACAGGGCACCGATGGCCGTATAGCCGAGAAATCGTCTTATAGTTTTTTAAACTTTTTTCATCGCTACTTGGGCTATGTCACCTTGCCTGAAGTAATGACATGTGAAAGTAATCCTGAGTTTGTTAAGAAAAGTACTCCAAATTTAAAAGACTTAACCCAGCTTGCTTTGAAAAGACTGCAAAATGACAAAGGTTTTTTCTTAATGGTAGAAAGCGCCAGCATAGATAAACAGTCTCATAAACGAAATCCTTGTGGCTCTATAGGTGAAGCTCAGC
>JAPYOO010000203.1 GCA_029938135.1 Bermanella sp.
GGTAAAGCGGGAATAAGTTCACTTGGGTAGTCAGCAATAATCGATTCACGATTGTTAATGGGTTCAAATAAAGGGGTAACCCATTCTTCTAAGGTGTCTAAATCTTGAGAACCGTACACGGTTAAGGTCATTAGGTTTGCGCTGTAAAAGGTGTCATAAAAAGCCAATAAATCATCACGCACTTTGCTGCTGTCGTTGTCGCTTAAGGTTTTTAAGTTACCGGTGGCAAAATGGCTGGCAGGGTGTTGTGGATTCATGATGGACTTCAATACATATTGAATACGGCGGTAGTCATCTTGATATTTAGATTTGTATTCGCCGTTAACCGCTTCTTTTTCTCGCTGAACATAATCTTCGGTAAAAAGTGGTTCATGGAAAAAGCGACTGAAGCGATCAAGCGCCCCTTGTAATTGCTGGTGCTCTATTTCAAAAAAGTAATTGGTATGTTCGCTGGCGGTAAAGGCGTTATGGCTACCACCGTGTTGGCTAATAAATGATTGATATTCACCGGCTACAGGGTATTTTTTGGTGCCTAAAAACAGCATGTGTTCTAAAAAGTGGGCAAGACCGGGGCGTAATTCAGGGTCTTGCAGGCTACCGGCATTAACATCAAGGCTGGCCGCACCGTGATCAGCTTTAGGGTCTGATATGAGTAAGACCCTTAGCTGATTGTTCAATTGCAAATATTTGTATTGTTTTTCATCATTGCTGCTGGTGATAGGCTGTGGCTGAATCACTGTGCGGGCAAAACTAAAAACAATCGCCAATATAACGGCAACAAAAAACGTGCGATTGCGAGTGGGCATACATATCCTTAATGCTAATTTTTATTCTTAAGCCCCTTTTTAAGGGGCCGGATTATTTTTGGCTAAGGCTTTGTTGGGCCAACGCGATTAATTGTTCTTTTTCTAACTCTTTGCCTGTTGCCACAAATTCAAGGGCTGTGGTCACTTGTTCAAGGCGTGCAAACATTGTGCGATATTCTTTATTAAAAGCCTTATCTATGGCTAGGTACACGGCCTCAGTGGTGAGCTCGTTGACCTTACCCATTTCGGCTTGTTCTTTAAGTGCTTTAATGGTGGCTTTGGCGATACGGTTATAAGCTTGTTGTTTCTTCAAGATTCAGACTCGGGTTTAGCAAAAAAATTCAATCTATTGTACCTAAATTTTAGCTGGGCTTGTAGTAGGCAGTGGTGCCGGCTTAGTTGGCTATCCGAGTTTGATTGCGCCCACCATCTTTGGCCTGGTAAAGGGCGCTATCGGCCCGCTTCAGAATGGCTTCTACATTTTCATCTTGATGGTTCTGTGCCACTCCAAGGCTGATGCTAATAGAGAATGTGCGCTCATCATGCGAAGTAAGGGATTCGCTTAATACTGCCAAGCGAATACGTTCGGCCAGATCTTGGGCGCCTTCTAGGTGGGTGTCGGGTAGGCATAATACAAATTCTTCACCTCCGTAGCGACAACATAAGTCCACGCTGCGTAGCTGTTGCTTTAATATCTTCGCCAGCATAACTAGAACATTATCGCCTGTTAAGTGACCAAATTGATCGTTCACCAGCTTAAACTTGTCTATATCTAACATGATAAAAGACAGTGGGCTGTTTTGGCGGTTACTGCGGTCGAGCTCGCGGTGAGCCATTTCAAAAAAGTGGCGACGATTAAATAGAGCCGTAAGCGGGTCGGTAGTGGCCCATTTTTCAAGTAAATCCTGGCGCTCCTTTTCCCTTAAAGCGGAGCGCACTCTGGCCAGTAAAACCAGCAAGCTATAGGGTTTGATAATGTAATCAAAGGCTCCCATGTCTAAACCGTCGGCGACATTTTTTTCATCGGCATTGGCGGTGACTAAAATGATGGGGATATTTTTTAATTGGCTGTCTTGTTTTATGTGTGCGAGTACTTCAAGGCCACTCATGATGGGCATCATGACGTCTAATAGGATCAGGTCAATTTCTTGTTCTGGATCTTGCAGGGAATCATGCAGAATTTCCAATGCCCGCTTGCCACTTAGGGATTCAAGCACCTCGTAGCCTTCATCAGTTAGATGAATGCTTAAGATCTCTACATTGGCAGAGATATCGTCTACTACCAGAATTCGTGACATAGGGTTTCAATTTACCTTGTTGTTAATAACTATAGTCCATGTAAAAGCGGTCTATTACATTAAAGGTGTACTTACATGGCGATAAGCCATTGATTTAAGCTAATACGGGGATTTTGGCTATTACCGACTAGGTCACCATGATATTTGGCTTAAGCTGTCTATACTGGCATATAAGGGGGAGACTATATGAAGTGTTTATTATTTATGTGTGCATGCTTTCCAAGTGTCACACTGGCTTATTCGGTGGTCGAAATTCAGCCTAGCGCTCAACCCACTTGGCTTTTATGGGGGGCGGTTATGTTGTTAGTTTTACTCTCCCTAGTAATTGGGATGTTATGGCATAAAAACCGCCAACTGGTGCAAGCAAAGGATCGGCTGCAGGTATTGTGGGATCATGTGCCTGATATTCTTACCGAGGTTGATGCACAGGGAAAAATCTGTGCCGTAAATCAAATAATTAGTCCGGACTTGTCCATACCAGACGTAGTGGGGACCAGTAGCTTTGATTATTTAGATGAAGCGGATGCCGACGTCTTTCGTGATCAACTAAAAAGCGCTTTCACTACCGGGTGTGAAAGCCACTATTTACTTACCGTAACAACAGCCGATGGCAGTCGCTATTTAAGTAACCGCATAATTACGCTACCGGATGTGTACGGTGGCTCACCTAAGGCCTTAGTGATTACCACCGATATTAGCCATCATAAAGAAGCGCAGAGTATTTTGAATCAAGCCAAAAAACAGGCCGAAGAAAATGCACGGGCGCAGTCGCGTTTTCTAGCCAATATGAGTCACGAGATTCGCACCCCGCTTAATGGTATCCAGGGAATAATTAACCTTATAAATGATTCCGACAACCTTGAAGAAATTAATCAATACACCTCACCATTATTATCCAGTGTGGATCATTTAAGGCAGATTGTAGATGACACGTTGGATTTATCTAAGTCGGATGCGGGGAAAATTGAGTTGGACGAATTAGACATTAGTTTATGGCATATCATGGATGATTTAGAGGCTTTGTATCGGCCACAAATGGCTCAAAAACATATCGACTTACAAATTAAATTGTCAAGTAACGTGCCTCGCATGATTCATGTGGATGCTTTTCGTTTGCGCCAAGTGTTATACAACCTTATGAGTAATGCCGTGAAGTTTACTGAGCAAGGCTCAGTGAGTGTGGATATTAGCATTCAACATATTTCACAGCAGCGTTTACTAAAGGTTGCGATTATCGATACCGGTGTGGGTATCACTGCCCAAGAGCAAACACATATATTTGACGTGTTTAGGCAAGCCAGTGCCGGCACGGCACATTCTCATGGTGGAAGTGGGCTGGGATTATCTATTTGCCGTAATCTTGTGGAAGTCATGGATGGAGTGATCAGTGTACAAAGTGAGCCGGGTGCGGGGTCCGAGTTTTGGTTTACGCTGCCCCTTAAAGTCACCGAGGCCGTGGCTGGGTTATCATTATGGCAGGAAAAAGGGGTGTTTTTAGCCATTAAAGATAAGGAAATGAGTGATTGGTTTTGTGTTTTTTTCCAAACACTGGATATTGAAGTGCATAAACTTAAATTAAATGTACCTTTGCCTGCGGATAGCTTATTGGTCAGTGACTATGTGAACGATATAGATGAAAAGTGGTTATGGTGGCTAGGAGATGATTATCAAATGACTCATGGCTTGGGGGTGTGTTTGAATAAGCCCTTGCGCCGCGAAGGTTTGTGCAAACGCCTGCAGGAATATGAGCAACTGTCGCAAGATAAGCCCAATGGCGAGCTTCAAAAAGCCACTCAAGCTCATTTATTATTGGTGGAAGACAATCTTACAAATCAGTTGGTGGTGCGTAAAACCTTAGAGAAAATGAATTACCATGTGGACATTGCTAATAATGGATTAGAAGGGCTGGAAGCCTTTGAGCGAAAGGAGTTTGATGGAATAATCATGGATGTTCAAATGCCCGTGATGGATGGTATTGAGGCCACCCGTAAAATTCGTCAGTTAAAGGGGCGTTATGTGCCTATTATCGCTCTTACGGCCAATGCTCAAACAGAAATTGAAGAGGCCTGTTTTGCAGCTGGGATGGATGCTTTTTTAACCAAACCGGTTAATCGCTTGGAGCTGCAAAACACACTTGAAACTCTATTAGGCAGCGATCAACATCAGCGTCAAAGCAGCGCTTAAACCTAATTATATGACCTTAGGCTTTAGCGGCTGAAGTAGCCCTACAATAATGGCCCAAAAGGTAAAAACTTATTATCACTGTGGTTTTTAACCCAACCAACCAACGGTTTGTCGATACCGGCTATTTTGCGTAGTTGTTTAAATAATGCAATGACCGGTGATTTCTCACCCAAATTCCAACCTTGCTGCTGCTCAATGATCGTGAACATGCGGATCAATTCAATTAAGGCTGTTTGCGGTATACTTTGTATACTTAAGGCCCAAATATTTTTATCTGCCAGCGCTAATGGCTGAATCCAACTCAAATGTGCGGTAAGGTCAGTGTCTTCGTTGAAGTCATGCGCTAGAGTCATTAACTGATTTAGATCGCTCTCTTCCAATTTTTTGGGAGCGTGTACTGGTTGCCATGAATCCACGGACATATTTGAGAACCCTTTGTTAAATAAAGGTGATGTTGTTTAATAATTTACGCGTATTGTCCCATATGCAAGAAGTGATAAAAACCTGTGTTTTGTGGGGATATATTGGAGTCTTTACCTAAATGTTTATTAAGGCATTGATCAACTCATGCTGGGCCTATGTTATGTACCGCTTAGGGGCTATGTTATTTTTAAGTGGCATTGGACGTTTTCATCAAAGTATTCATGACTTTGCCATGCGATGTTTACAACGAGCCGCCAATGCAGGGAATGTTAAAGCCCTATTATTGTTTGGTCAGTTATTAAAATATCGGGGAATGACGGCCCCTAACCGTTTAGCAGGGGTTGAATATTTGCGTGAGGCATCAGGTAAAGGATTGGTAAACGCCACATTCATGCTGGCGGAAGCCTTATGTGATGAATCTTTATTGATACCAATTACGAATGAAAAAGAAGTATTGACACTTTATACACAGGCTGCCGAGCAGGGTCACGTAGTGGCTGCCTTACGATTAAAAAAAGCTTATGGTCAAGGTTTGTGGGGAGCCCCTGTTGATAAGGTGCTGGCACATTATTGGTCTGAGCAATTTATGAAAAGCAGTAAGCAATAGTATGAAACAGAATTTTGATGATATACGTGATTATGCCGATCACGAAGTAAACGACGTTTTACTGTCTTTACTAAAAGACAGTGAGTTTTTACAGTTTTTGGCCTTACAACGCTTTCCTCGTCTACAGCGTATTTTCCCTGCGCTCATTCAGGGTCGCATTAAAAAGACCATGTTGAAGCAATTTAAGAATGTTCATAGCGTTCAGTCCATGCAAAATAAATTGGCGCCTATAGTCGGCACCCTTATGGATAAAACTGTGACTAACTTTAAAGTAACGGGACTTGAGCAATTAGAAAAGAATAAATCGTATGTGTTTATGAGTAACCATCGCGATATTGCTATGGACCCTATGCTGGTGAATTACGCTTTACTAAGTGCCGGCCACCCCACATGTAAAATCGCCATAGGGGATAACTTATTAGAGCGTCAGTTTGTAGCGAAGCTTATGCGTTTAAATAAAAGCTTTGTGGTGCAACGCTCGCCTGGCACGCGTAAAGATAAGTTGGAAGCGGTAAAAAAACTGTCGGCTTATATTCATCATAGTATTAAAGCGGGTCAAAGCATCTGGATTGCACAAAAAGAGGGACGTGCTAAAGATGGAAATGATATGACCGATACAGCGGTTTTAAAAATGTTGCATATGGCGGGTCGCAAGGCCGGATGGGAATTTAAGGAGAGCATGAACTTTTTAAATGTCGTGCCGGTATCCATCAGTTATGAATGGGACCCTTGTGATGAAGATAAGGCTCGAGAGTTAGATGAACAGCAACGTCAAGGGCATTATGAAAAGTCCAAAGATGAAGATTTTTTAAGTATTATTAAAGGGATTAAAGGTCAAAAGGGTCGGGTATCGGTGCATTTTTCAGCGCCATTATCGTTAGACGAAAACGGCGC
>JAPYOO010000623.1 GCA_029938135.1 Bermanella sp.
TGCACTAAATTTATTTGAACAATTAACTATAGGTGACATTTTGCTTTAAATGGCGTCATGCCAAGGAGAGTACATATCCAAGGACGGTCGGCCATTTTTCAGTGGTTTGGGGGCTTGCCATATAATTATTAGGTTTTACCATGTGCGTGTAGCCAAAAATCACGACCTAACCCCACGCCCTCTCACTGCCCTGCGCCTCTCGCTTTCCTGATGAGCAACAAATTCCTGTCAAACAACTTTAAACGTAAGAAAAACAGCTGAGTTTAGATTATAAAAATTAATGCTTTGTTCTGGAAATCAGCGTTTTTATGGGCGTAACTAACATATATTAAAATGTTCATTTGAAGTTCAATATATTCATACATACCCTTACGGTTCAGCTTCTCTATACCAGAGAAAAAATGCATTAAATGGACGTTAATGATCATGAATAATATTTCAACGAAATTACAAAACTTACTCATTAAGTACCGATTGCCTTGCTTGGCTTTTTGTATTGGACTATTACTGATGCAAGGGGCTACCGCCGATGTATTTTCCAACAATGCAAATCTAACCACTCAAGACTACTACACGGCAACACCCGATTATCGAAAGTGTGTATCCCCCATGTGTGGTGGTTACTGGATTAAAGCGGTGAATGTAAAAAAAATGGCTTGTCCGGATGGTACAAGGGCGGAAAGCTGTTATGTTTCTTCCGTCTCCCTTGCCGATAAGAGTGCCGAGGTCGATTTAAGTGATGGTGAAACTCTGTTGCATGGAACATTTGAAGTTGAAAAATTCGACTTTCCGGGAACCTACTATCAACTGGTAGTGAATGCCGCCTATGCTCCTTACCTTTCTTCATCCAACGCTGTATTTGGCAGTCACAACTTAATCTACAACACGGGTATCGTGTGCATTACCACACCCTGCCCCACGACTGCCATTGCCAAGCTAAATACCAAAAAAGAAAGAACCTTATTTTCATATGATTTTAGCGGCGACTTTAACAAAGAACAAAGCAGTGAGGTTTTGAATGCTATTTGGGATAACGGCGCCTTGGTATTTGGTGAATGGCTACTGTCAACTGAGCAAGACAAAAGCCAAAGCCGATTCTTAATTTCTAATGCCTTTAAAGAAGTCGCCTCCAATGACCCTGAAGCTTGCGGTGGTTTACAAGGTTTATCCTGTGGCGATGG
>JAPYOO010000624.1 GCA_029938135.1 Bermanella sp.
TAACCGGTGCGTAATTTAACACCCATTTTACCGGCGACGCTGGAAGTCACCACCATATGCCCAGAGCCTTGCTTGACCATAACCGGTAATACCGCTTTGGTTATGGCGATTTGACCAAATACATCCACATCTAATAGGGTTTTATACGTGCTTAAACTGGTTTCTAAACATAGTGAACGCTGGCTAATACCCGCGTTATTTATCAGCACATCAATGGTGTTAAACGACTTTAATACTGCCGCCACCTTTTCTTCCATCAAATGAGGCTCTAGTAAATCTAGGGGCAGCACTAAAATATTCTCGCTTTTAGCGCCTAAGGCAATGCAGTTGTCTTTAACCCGCTGCAACTCACTCTCACGCCGAGCGGATAATACTAATTGCGCCCCTTGCTGCACATATTGTTTGGCTAACGCCTCACCAATACCGGAAGACGCACCCGTAATCCAAACTACTGCCATACTAGACCTTCTTATTTTTATTCAATTTTTGCTAGAGTCTATTGTTTGCCAATAATATTCAACTTTGGCATTAGACCCTGCACTACATATTTGTAGATTTCTTCACAGTTGGTAAGGCCGTGTTCCATTTTCTTAAGCAATTGAGCAGAGACAGTATCTGTTAGCACCATTGTTTTGTCCTGCATTAATATTTGCGTCACTCTAGATTTAGGCAAGGACAATTTATTCATAGACATATAAACACCCGATTCATAACCCGCGGTCATTTTGGGCTGCCTTAACATACCGCATTCATGGGCGACTAAGGCATGAGCCATTTCATTGGCGACAGTTTTAACTACAGGGCTAGCCTCAGTGCTATTGGCTTGAACACACGTAAATGGCACAAAGGTAATGGCTATGACTGCTAACCAATTTTTAAATCTGAGATTTTGAGTTTTCAGCGTCATTGTAATTCCGTCCAGTGGATGTACAAATTTTGTGAATCGATTGATGACTGTGCTTGCGGTCCTTGCAAGGGCACAAATGATAACTCTGGTTAACGCATATACAAAGAGCCTAACGGGCCAACAATCATAATTGACGTGGTAGAGCTAATGCATTGCCATGAGAAAGGTGGGAGCGCTTCGAGTAAATCTGCTACATGAGCGGGTTTTAGATTTATGGTATGACTTACACTCAGGAATACCGATTCCTTGATGTTTCTGACATGCATAAAAAAA
>JAPYOO010000625.1 GCA_029938135.1 Bermanella sp.
CTAGGCTGATCATCATATCTTCGCCATAAGGGCCAGCACCTAAGCGGCGCAGCACGGCAACATAGCCTAACGTGCCTAACCCCTTCGCCACATCTTCAGCCAAACTACGGATATAGGTGCCTTTACTGCAAGTAACATCCAGTTCTAGCCAATCTGGCCCAAAATCAATCAGGGTAAGATCATGAATGGTAATATCTCGGGCTTTTTTAGTGATGTCGTATTCCACCCCTTTACGGGCCAACTCATACAACTTACGACCATCGACCTTTAAGGCACTGTACATAGGAGGAATTTGGGTAATAACACCACGCAGCGTGCTTAATACCGTTTCAATTTGATCGGCATCAAAGGAAGGAACCTCACAAATTTCAACTACCGCGCCGTCTATATCGGCGGTATCCCGAGATTCACCCAGTTGAACGCGCGTGGTATAGCGCTTATCGCTATCTAACAGACCCTGACTAAACTTAGTCGCGCCTCCCAAACAAATGGGCAAAACACCCGTTGCAATGGGGTCTAACGCTCCGGTATGACCTGCTTTCGCCGCGCCATACAAGTGCTTCACTTTTTGCAATACTCGGTTAGAGCTCATGCCTGGGGGCTTATCAATTACCAAAATACCACTGATAAGACGCCCTTTTTTAACGCGATTTGTTGCCACTAACTGTCTTCTTGATCTTTGCGGTTGTCGTAATCTTCGTGCGTACGGTCTTCTTTCAACGCCTTATTAATAAGGTTTGTCAGTTTGTGACCACGGCCTACCGAGATATCGTAGTGAAAACGTGGCATAGGTACAATACGTGTACTCATGCTTTGAGCCAGTTCAGAGCGAACATAACCCGACATATCGTTAAGCACTTTTTCGGTCTCTGTAATGGTTTCAGCATCCGCATCTACCATGCCCGATTTCATTACTGTGAAATAAATATCCACGTAACCTAGATCGGTAGCCACTTTTACCGCGTTTAAGGTAACGATGCCCAAACGGGGATCCTTTACCTGAAACTGTAATAATTCAGCTAGATCCTTTTTAATCTGCGACCCAAGTCGTTGGGTTCGACTGTAAGCTTTCGCCATTTTTTTATCTCTTAAATGCGCTCTTTGCCATCCATGGCACCGCGCTATACCGTACATCCTGTACATAAAAAACCGCCGAAGCCAGTAGGCTTGGGCGGTTGTT
>JAPYOO010000204.1 GCA_029938135.1 Bermanella sp.
AAATCTGAGCTGGCATCACTGCCAACCAGCTTCGCTTCAAATTCACGGCGATCATTAAGTCGAACATAGATATGCTCTGCCCCGTCGATAACATGGTTATTGGTAAGAATGAATCCGTCGGAACTGACAATAAAACCCGACCCTAAAGAAGCGCGTTGCTGAGATTGCCCTCTTGGTTCGTTTTGTGAGTTACCGCGTGGAGATTGGGGGAATAGATGACGGAATATATCGGGGATACCTTGAGGTATTTCTAAGTTCCCTATACGACCTTGGGGTTTTTGTGTGGTACTTATGTTTACGACTGCAGGGCCGGCATCTTCAACCAGCTCAGTAAAGTCAGGTAATTGTGCAAAGGCGCTGGCAGATACCCAAACTAAACAACTGCATAGCCATAAAAAACGATTCATTAACCACTCCATTCGACTTAATTTAACGATTCCCCTGCAACCCTCATCAACCTAGAGCTCTTAGCTAACCACACACTAAAATACTTTAACAACCTAGGTCTCGCACATGGGTATAAGACTTTGCTCCACAGCCACCTTACGCATTAAACGCGGCTGGTATTTTTCAAAATTTAATTTTTTAGTTTGCAGGTTCACTACAACAAATCCACACAGTAGCGATACAAAAGCGAGTAAAACACTTAAGCCTTCAGATAGTGCTAGCCATTTAGCAATTAAAGCAACACTGATCATGAACCCCAAAGGTAGACCGTACATAAGTAGAGAGGTGTACAAAATGGCTTGTTCTGGGACACCTATAACGACCATATCATCCACAGATACGTCTAAACCATTTCGATCAACGGGCAGTTCTATTTGCTTTTGACCCACCTTAGCCAACAGACTATGACCACACCCTTTTTGCGCCTCGCATGAACCGCAGGCGCTCTTTTGAATGGCCATTACCCAAACGGTATCGCCTGTTACTTTTATTACCTGTGCTGACTCTTCAACCATGTCGGACTGTTCGTTTAATATAAAGCTGAGGTTTTACAGTAGCTCAACACTTTGTGCAATACGCGCAACCATTGCCGGAGGCACTTCTCCCACCACAGTGATGCGACGGGTTTTCCCCTGCCACTGCTTATGCTGCACGGTAAGCGCGGTTGGCCCTGCTTGCATGGTGCCCTCATCTTGCACTTTATCAACGTTTTCAACGTAAACCGAGAACATCACCAAACCGTCACTGTATATGCGTCTAGCTGACATTTTTGGGGTATGACCACTGGCAGTTTGATCCACAAAACCCACCGGCATCCAATTCAATCGCCACTCCAAAACATCTCTATTTCGAGTTTTCAGAACATCCGCACTACTGGCTATGTCTAGCTCTATACCCTTCGTTCTAGGTGCAAAACGCGCTTCTTTAAAATCACTTTGAACATTAAAGTAACTAAATTGATAACGTTCAAGTACCTGACCTTTAATGGTCAACAGCTCAGTACGCAATGGCACGGAGGTTTGCTGATCAATCCATAATTGGTACGCATGCCGTGTGCCATCTTTAGGCACTAGCTGCAGCCCCATAACCAAGCGACCAGCAAATCTTTGTTTGCCTAACAAGCGAAACTGATAAGCCTTAGTAAGCTGACGACTTGCTCCCATTAGCTTATTACCGAAGGGCGAACCGCCTTTTTGTGGTAATAGCTCGACAGATGCATCTGGATGAATGCAGTACATATCATCACCGCGGCGAATAACTTCTTGGGTAGGACCATCTAAATGCAATAGACGCTCCCAAATCTCACCCTCTTTTTGGCCGTGAACAATTTCTACTGTTTGCAACTGATTACCCGATTGGTGCACAAAAATCCCTTCGTAAGAAGCCTTAGGTGCTTCTTCCAGCATTTTTTCATACCAACCCTGGGCCGTCAGTGATTGATTAGCCAATGTTAAAGATGAACTTAACATTAAGGCTAATCCTGCACTTAGAACACTGGCGCGTCTAAACAATCGAAACAACATTAGTTCCCCTTAACCTGTCTAGCGGGTGTCTCGAAATTCACAACACGAGCGAAAGGCATAGCACTACGACCCTGGCCTAATGCACTGTCTTGTGCGTGCTGCTTAAGATAGGTATTTAAACGTTTTTGCGCCTGCTGTAACGACTCTTCATCTATAGCGTTCAAGCTACCACTGCTTTGGGCAATCATAGTTGGAGTCTTTACACGTGTAATCTCAGGAACCACCACTTGCACCTGAGTCTTACCTGCAAACTGCTCACTACCCTGATGTTCAACCAAAGGATTAAAGCGCGCACCCAATACCACAGCAAAGGTTACCGATGCCGCCACAGATAGTCCGGCAACCGCTTTCCACCAGTTTTTTGAAGGCTGCACTTGGCTTTTAAGGGCGGCCTCATCTTCAATAGCATCATGTATCGCACCACTTATATCTATGGTACTAAATTCAGATATGTCGCCCTTAATCACATCGTGCTGCAAATGAAAGCGAGACCAGGTTTCTTTTAATTCAGGTTCATCGTCCAGTTGATTCAATACTCTTCTCAGAGACATTTCATCAAGTTCGCCATCCATTAAGACTGACAGGGTTTCATTTTTAATATCACTCATAATCACCTCTAGCCTTTAGGCTGTTTTGTCTGCTGTTCATTTTTATCTGATGTATTTTCAAGCAATGGAGCCATAGCTTTGTCAATGGACTCTCTCGCTCTAAAGATCCGTGAACGTACGGTACCAATAGGACACTCCATCACCTCTCCAATTTCTTCGTAGCTCATGCCATCCATTTCTCTAAGCGTGATCGCGGTACGTAACTCATTAGGCAAATTTTCAATGGCGTCAAATACCACCGCCTTCAATTCATCCCGAGCCAGTAATTTATCTGGACTGGCTATATCAGTTAGATAACCAGATGGGCCAATATGTTCCGCATCTTCTGTCGCCATATCCTGTGCTGGCGGTCGACGACCCATAGTGACCAAATGATTCTTGGCGGTATTCACCGCTATACGATACAGCCAAGTATAAAACTGACTGTCGCCACGGAAATTAGCCAAAGCCCGATATGCCTTGATGAACGCTTCTTGGGCAATATCCTGAACTTCACTGTGATCACGTATATAACGGGATACTAATGACATTACTTTGTGCTGATATTTAATAACTAACAGGTCAAAAGCGCGTTTATCGCCCTTTTGCACTCTAAGTACCAACTGTTGATCTGTGTCCTGTTGTGACATTTCCCCCCCAAATGCTTCTAATGCAGTCATGGCCGCGCCCGTTTAATAATTTTAACTTCACTGGGCTGATTATTTACGTGCCATGGTGGCAATCTGTATGGATTAGAAGTGAGTTAGCCCAAAAAGTTCACTCACCTGCGATATTTACTCGAATAAGACATTTTAAGCTTTTTATAGGCCTATGTATGGCTCTATATACTTCTTAATTGGCACACTTGTCAGTATAGTGTCGACGCGCTTTTTTGATTGAGAACTTTGCTAAATGGCAGGACAGAATATGGATCAGCGACAGGTATTTGATGTACTCGTCATCGGCAGCGGTGCCGCTGGACTCGCCGTGGCGTTAAACGTGGCCGATCATGCCAAGGTCGCCGTATTAAGTAAAGATACCCTAAGTAGCGGCAGTACACGCTGGGCACAAGGGGGGATTGCCGCAGTACTGGACAGTGATGACAGCGTTCAAGCCCATGTAAATGACACCCTAAATGCCGGTGCGGGTTTATGTAATCATGAAGCCGTTAAACATACAGTAACCAATAGCAGCGCGGCCATCAAATGGCTAATTGAACAGCAGGTTCAATTCAGTAAAGATGAACACGACGAATACCACCTTACTAAAGAAGGCGGTCATAGCCACCGGCGTATCATACACGCGACCGATGCCACCGGTGTTGCCGTGAGCCAAGCGCTCATTAATCAAGCACAAAATCATCCTAATATTTCTTTGTTTGAAAAGCGTATGGCATTGGATGTGATTACCTGTGAAAAGTTTAAAATGCCAGGAAAAGGTGTTGTGGGTGCCTACGTTTTAAATGATGAAACCGGGCACGTGGAAACATTTCGAGCCCGCACCGTCGTTATTGCATCTGGCGGGGCCAGTAAAGCGTATTTATATACCAGTAACCCTGATGGCACTTCTGGCGATGGCGTTGCTATGGCTTGGCGAGCTGGGTGCCGTGTGGCCAATATGGAATTCAATCAATTCCATCCTACTTGCCTTTATCACCCACAGGCCAAAAGCTTCCTTATTACCGAAGCGGTACGCGGTGAAGGAGGGCACTTGCTACTACCAAATGGCGAACGCTTCATGCATAAATTTGATGAGCGCCTAGAGTTAGCCCCTCGTGATATTGTGGCGCGCGCCATTGACCACGAGATGAAGCGTCTAGGTGCCGACTGCCTGTATTTAGACATTAGTCATAAAGACAAAGACTTCATTATTGAGCACTTCCCTACTATTTATGAGCGCTGCTTAAGCTATGGCATCGATATGGCTACACAACCAATTCCCATCGTACCCGCCGCCCATTATACCTGTGGTGGTATTGTAACTGATGTTTCAGGGCGTACCGATATTCCCAATCTGTATGCCATTGGTGAAAGCGCCCACACTGGTTTACATGGTGCTAATCGCTTAGCCAGTAATTCTTTATTAGAATGTATAGTATACGGTCAGTCCGCTGCTAAGCATATTTTAGGCGTCATCAAACAAAAGCAGGACGTGCCTTTCGCCCCTGACTGGGATGAAAGTAAGGTAACCGACTCAGATGAAGATGTCGTGGTGAGCCATAACTGGGATGAATTGCGCCGTTTTATGTGGGATTACGTCGGCATAGTACGCACCGATAAACGCCTTTTGCGCGCACAGCACCGAGTTGAATTATTACGCAGAGAAATCAGCGACTTTTACAGTTACCATAAAGTCAGCAGTGACCTATTGGAATTGCGTAATCTTGTGGAAGTAGCCGAACTTATTATTCGCTGCGCTATATTAAGAAAAGAAAGCCGCGGATTGCATTATTCATTAAGCCACCCTGATTTATTACCTGTGGCTTATGACACCGTACTCACCCCCTAGCGAGCTACGTACCCGCTCACTTTGATCCTGTTTAATTTTTACAATGCCCATTAGGGCATTTTTTATGTCAGTCTATTTTATCTTTTCCAACCTATACAAGCTCACAGCCATCTCTTAATATCTGAATCATTCATTTGCATCTTCTATACGGCAATAACAACAATGAAAACTGTATTAGTAACCGGTGGCACCGGCATGGTGGGCTTTAACATCATTCAAAGTCTATTGAAGCGCAATTACAAAGTTAGAGCGCTGGTTCGAAGCCTGGAGAAAGGCCAAAAGCTATTACCTAAAGACTGTGAATTAGTGGTGGGTGACATTTGCGACCGAAAATCCTTAACTCACGCTTTTATTGGCTGTCAGTGGGTATTTCACGCTGCAGGTTTTCCCGAACAGTGGATGAAAGATAACCATACATTTCAAGCCGTTAATGTTCAGGGCACCGCCAATATGATTGAGGCTGCAATAGCTGCCAAGGTTGAGCGCTTTATGCATACCAGTACAATAGATGTATTTCTAGGAGTCAATGGACAGCATTATGATGAATCCATCATAGATCCCGACCCCAAGGGCACACCCTATGAACGCTCCAAGCAAGAAGCTGACAAACTAGTGGTCGCTGCCCTTACCAAAGGATTACCCGCTGTATTTTTACACCCGGCTGGCTTATATGGCCCCGGACCCACCGATTCCCCTGGCATGAATGATTTTTTTGCAAAATTAAAAAATAAAGAAGTCCCTGTTTTATTACCTGGAGGTCTGCCCCTAGTTTTTGGTCCAGATGCTGGAGAAGGCCATATTTTGGCCGCTGAAAAAGCGAGCACTGGCGAGCGCTTTATTTTGAGTGAGTCCTACTTCTCACTGACCGACCTTGCTAAAGCAGCACTTTGCGAAATTAACCCAAAGCAAAAAGTCCCTCCTGTAATGCCATTATTCATAGCCAAGGCAGTGTCTTTTACAGGTGAAGTAATTGCTAATTTAATTAATAAAGCCCCTCTCATACCAAAGGGGCAGCTGCATTTCTTACAGTGGCAGGCGATACCGGTGAGTAGCAAAGCTCAATCGCAGTTAGGCTGGAAACCAACCGAATTTGAGCAAGGTTTAAAAAGCACTCTCAGCTATTTGTTTAAATA
>JAPYOO010000626.1 GCA_029938135.1 Bermanella sp.
AGCCGAACTGCATGTTTTTTGATGAGGGGCATTGTTTTTCTCCTTCTTATTATTAGAACTTATAACTGAACTTCACTGCTGTTACTAGGCTGCTATTGCCACTCATTTCGGTCTTGCTTATAGACCTCCCTGTTGGCGTTGCTGCGGATGGGGCTTCTGTATATTTTTGTGGGATTGTAGTATCACCCATATTAACCTTTTGGATACCAAGGGTTACTGACATTTTCTCACCTGTGTAAGTTACACCAACACCGATCTTGTTATAACCATCTGTTGGGCCAAGAGCACTTCCATCATCACCTGTGGTAGGCTCTGTACCGTAGGTTACAGCGGCAGACCATTGGTCATTTAGTTTTCTACCTAAACCAATAGAATAGGTAGTTGGGTTTTGGGAAAAGTCTTTCAAAGCTACACCAGTTGCAGTTTTATAAACGCTAGGAGTAAGCGCAAACTGAGTCCACTTTACATGTCGTATAGTTCCAAATAGTAGCGTATTTGCGGCAACGCCTGTTTGGAAGTCTAGGTTATATGCTTCTGGTGTATCGAAAGACAAAGTCGCTGATGGCGCCGCTCCAGCAGCGGTGGCTTCTACAACAGCTAAGTCATGTCCAACTTTGGAGTGATACGTTAAAGCAACCCGCATAGCAATTTCTGGCTTTTCAAAAGCAGCACCCAAAACATATCCCATGCTAGAATCTGTATTAGATGAGATAGTGTAATTTCCAACAACAGGATTAGAGGCTGACGCACTAACAGATTGTTCCTTAACACCACCATAGACGGTAATATTATCTGCCAAATCATAGCTCACCAAAGCGGTAGTAGCACTGGATGTTATAGTGGCTTTTACACCATTGTAAGAGAGGCCAGTTTCTCCAAGAAGAGGGTTATGAGTAACGCCATCAGTCCAGCTCACACTCGCCCCATAAGGTTGATCTTGAATAATAGCTAACGCCATATCATCTGAAATATCTGTACGGAAGGCTAAGGTTGTAAAGCTGTAATCTGGAGTCACATCACTAATCACACCGCCACTAGTGGCCGCAGTATAAGTGCCTGTAACTGACGGACTCACCGAAACTGAAGTAACTTCCAGCAAATTGCCATCTTTAAGAATGATCGAAGTATCCTGACCTGAACGATCAAAGCCACCTGCTTGAGCCATTCCAGCTCCTA
>JAPYOO010000627.1 GCA_029938135.1 Bermanella sp.
TGTCGGCCAGTAACGGATAACAATCATGACGCTCTTGCCATTTACGAATAATTTGGCAGGCAATACTGAAAGGCTGCTCATTTAATTTAACGTTAATAAGGCAGCCATGTTTGTCTATTAGCGTTTGATAAATAGGCTCAAGCAAATCATTTAACAAACAATGTTCGGCTTGTAATACCTCGATGGTTTTTAAAATGCTTTGTGCGCTTTGCTCAAACCGTTCATTCATCATGGGCAATAATGAATGCCGCCACCAATTACGGTCAAACTGGGTATTGGTATTGGAATCGTCTTCTACATGCGCAACGTTATGTGATTGCGCGTACTCTTCAATTTGCAGGCGAGTATTATTTAACAAGGGACGCAATATTTTGCCTTGCCCAAAATTGCGGCTTTCATCCATAGCCGTAAGCCCGGTTAAACCCGACCCCCGCATAAGGCGCATCATAAAGGTTTCAATTTGATCATCTTGGTGATGCGCCATTAACAACACATCACCTGGCTTAAGGTGTTGTTCAAACACCTGCAGGCGCGCTTTACGGGCGGCCAATTCAATGCCTGATACTTGCCCCGTTTTAGGCGTCACAATATTTACTTTGTGAGCGAACAGTTCTATTTTGTAGCGATTACAGGTGACTTGGCAGTGCTCTAACCATTCATCACTGTGTTTTGATAAACCATGATGGATATGAATAGCAAACACCGGAACGTCTAACGCTAAGGCGTGCACCGCATGCAGTAATACACTTGAATCCACCCCGCCCGAATACGCCACAAACACACGCTGTGGACAGGCCGCCTTTAATTGTTCATTAAGGCTTGTAGTAATGGCGCACAAGGTTTGAATATCCATTAGTCGCTAGCCCCCTCTTTGATCATAAAAAGTTAATCATAAACATTAGTCATAAAAAAATTCTACGTTCTCTACTCCGTACTGGTCTCGTAAGCGATACAACAAATCATCGCTTGGCTCCACCAAAAACTCATTACCTAACGTTAAACGGGCTTGAGCACTAGCACCGGTGTAATCCACCACTACTTGGCGTCCATTTTGCTGAAAAGGCAATAGCTTATTTTTAAATTCGTTCACAAAGTTTTTACCCAACTCTTTGTGATGTAAGTTGACTTTAATGCCATTACAAAAGTCGTTACGGGCTTCTACTATCGTCCACAGGT
>JAPYOO010000025.1:0-7233 GCA_029938135.1 Bermanella sp.
CATCTTCGTAAGATGCATTTTTGGTAAAGCCACCCATGTAACCCACCGCCGTGCTGTAAACGCCTGGCAACTGCCAGAAAAGTTTTTCCACCCCCCAAAAACAACCCATGGCAAAATAGGCTTTTTGCGCGTGAGTGGGCCAAGGGCCTTGTAAAGGATTGTCCAGCACAGTGTGTTTATTGGTCACCGACACACTTTCTTCACGATGAGGCAATGCCTCAGATTTTGCCACTAGTACTGATTTATCCATAATGTCCTAACTTAAATTATTGTTTAAAATAGTGCTTAAAAAACACTTATAAAATATTTAAAATAACGAAATTTGTTCGGGTTGTGTGTCGCCGTGCTCGCTTGGACTCTGCGGTGTTGTGGTCAGACTATCCTGATGCCACAAACGATCTCGTAAACCACTAAATCGCTGCACTTTACTTTTTAAACCACTTTGAATAACACTTTCACGCCCAATAAGGGTGAGCTGCTTTTTAGCCCGAGTAATACCTGTGTATATTAATTCTTTGGTGACAACGCTGGCGCGGTAATCTGGCAACACCAACGCACAATGATTAAATTCTGAGCCCTGACTCTTGTGCACGGTCATGGCGAATACAGTTTCATGTTTAGGTAAGCGTGACGGTTGAATCCAGCGTACCGCCCCGTCACTGCCTATAAAGGCCACTTTTGCTCTTACCACACCACCTACATCTGCCTGTGGAAGTATAATGCCTATATCCCCATTATACAGGTTTAAACCGTAATCGTTCTCCATGATCATGACAGGTCGGCCCAGATACCACTGACTATTCACATCAATTAGCTGGTTTTGGGCTAATGCTTGCTCAATGGATCCATTTAAACCGGCCACTCCCAGCGCACCTTCACGCAACGCACATAACACTTGGAACTGACTAAAGGCGCTGTATATGGCTAACGCCAATTCATCGCTGGTGCCCGTTTTATCTATTAGCTGCAAATAGGAACGGTACTCTCGACCCGCCAGTTTAATGAACTGCTCAAATGCATCCTGCGTTAAGTTGATTAAATTTAAGTCTTCAAAGCCTTTTTGTGCAGTTTTTTTCCACCTTAAATAATCTCCGCCATTGGCGGCACGAGCTAAAAAGCCAATGCCACTATCATCATCAAAGCGATAACTTTTACGTAATTGGCAGATATGATCCCGCAATAAGGCACCTTCTGGCTCAAGATCGGCTTTTGTTAAGTCTTCGCCGCTTAGTGACTTTATAAGTGCCGCGTTTTGCGCGCTATAACCATGCTGTATTTCACTATCACAAATATCGGCCAATACACTGCCCGCTTCCACCGAGGCCAACTGATCTTTATCACCCAGTAAAATAATTTGCCCATGCTTTGGCAAGGCACTCATTAATTTACTCATTAAGGGTAAGTCCACCATGGAAGCCTCATCTACTATTAATACATCCAAGTGAAGTGGGTTATGGCGATTGTATTTAAATTCACCACGTCGATTACGACTTAATAATCGATGTAATGTACTGGCTTGCCCAGGGATATGTTGTTTTATACTCTCGCTCACCGATAGATCATTTTTTGCACCGTTAATAGATTCGGTTAAACGCATGGCCGCCTTGCCAGTGGGAGCCGCCAATTTAATGATGGGCGGGCGATTAAAATGTGCTTGGTATTGATGAATTAATATGGCCAGCAAACGAATAACCGTAGTGGTTTTTCCGGTACCTGGGCCACCGGTGATGACTGAAAACTGTTTGTTTGCCGCCACACACGCAGCCACTGCCTGCCAGTCTGTATCGTCATTATCTAAAGGGAATAATGTTTTTATTATTTGCGACTGCCCTTGTTCTGGCCAAGGCATCGATTTCATTTTCTCCTTCATGCTTTGATGTAGCGTCTTCTCATACAGCCAATAGCGTTGTAAGTACAAACGCTTGCCATGCAAGACTAAAGGCAACTTAACATCGTCTTGCATCTCTTGGGACTCAGATAAAACACAAACAATGGCGCTTTTTGAAACAGCGATGAACAACTCGTCTAGCTGTGCTGAACTGAGGCCCGGATGTTTATTAAAATCCAAACACACATTGCCCTTGCCCAACGTTTGACTTAATAGGTATGCCGCTGGTGAAAGCGCTTCACAGCTTTCATCTAACTCTTGAATAAATTGTGCAAAGGCCACATCCATGGGCCGAACAGACTTAGGATCCACATCTTGCAATAACACATTGAGGGAGGGCACGTTATTCATGGATTAACTCCTCCTTAATCAAGTGATCTAATGACTCTATCAACTTTTTATCCGGTTTATGAAAATACTGTCCGTAATGATCTTTGTCATCACTAGCACTCATTCCTCTTAAAAATAAGTAGTACGCCCCACCGATATGAAGATCGTAATCATAATCGCGAATACGTAACTGCAATAACCGATGCAGAGCCAGTGTGTATATGACTAGCTGTACATCGTAGCGATGTTCGCTCATGGCAACATGAGTGGCTATTTGGTCGTAGGCTTGGACATTTTCACCTAAGTAATTGGATTTATAATCCAAAATAAAATACTGCCCTTGCCACTCAAATATTAAATCCACAAAACCTTTAAGCATGCCTTTTAATTGACGAAATTCAGCGGGTTTTACCGGTACATCTAAACACGGGGATTGGTTTAATAAATGGTTAAAATCTTGCGCATTGAGTTTACTGACCGGAAAATAAAATTCCATTTCTACCAGTTTTTTACTAGGTGTCAGAGCCGATAGACTTAACGTTTCTTGACCTTGATGCGCTATTGGCAGCAGCGGCGCATTGAGTATGTCGTTCAACCACTCCTTTACCACGTCAAGCCACTTAGTCTCGATGGAGAAGCGCGTTAATAAGTCGCTTATCAATTCATCAATATCATCTGGTAGTTGAGTGAAATCAATTTCTTCTAATAGCGTATGTAAAAAGTTACCCGCGTGGGCACCACGGGGGAATGCAAAAGCGCCTGCCAGCTCTTGTTTAACATCACTGCTAGGCAAGTCTACATTCGCTTCCATCTCGTTTGAATCGTCGGTCTCTTCGTCTAAATTCAAACGTGCACTCATGGGCACATGCACATGCCGAATAAGCGATGAAAAACTAGACATAGACCAATCTTGTTTAATACGGCCTGTAAATTGGCGCACCGTCAAATTTTGTAATTTTTCGGTACTGACCAACGTCCCCTGCGCATTAGACATTTCCATCGTCTGGTAAATATCAATATTTTCTGGCAGGCCAGCTTCGATTTGCAATTGCGCCGTAAGACCCTCCACTTCACCTTGTGACAACACATGATAGAGCGCACTGACCTTTAACGTTTTTAACAATTTTTTATCGGTTACATTTTTAGGAATAGCCACATAACACTTTGCCGACGCCCTTGTTAATGCCACATACAATAACCTAACTTCTTCGGCTAACCCTTCGGTTATGCGTTGATCCTTAAAATCACCCACTAAATCACATACCAATTTGTTTTTATCTTCATCAAAAAACAAAGGGTCACTTGATTCTTTACCATCCCAGCTAAAAGGTAAAAAAACCACTGGGTATTCTAATCCCTTAGATTTATGGATTGTGACTATTTGCACTAGGTTCGCGTCGCTTTCAAGCCGTAACATTTGTTGGTCTTCTTGACCTAAATTAATGCTGATTTTATGGCTTAACCAACTTATTAAACCTTGAAATCCCTGCACCTGTGAGCTGGCATCTTGCAGTAACTCGCTCAAGTGTAAAAAGTTTGTAAGGCAGCGTTCACCCTCTATGCTATCACTGCTAAGCCAAGCGGCGGGTAAATCGCGTACATGCAACCAATTCATAAACATGGCCATTACGCCTTTCTTTTCCCATAGATCACGGGCGGCATATAACTGCTCAAGTTGAACTTCCCACAGGGATTCGCCGTTAATAAATTGTTGCAACGTCTCTAACGACACACACCATACAGGGTGCGCAATGGCATTTCTAAATTGGGCCTCACTCAGCATATGAATGGCTTGTAGTAATGAGTACATGGCCATGGCTTGATCTGATTGAAATATACTTTCACGCCCCACATACACACTGCCAATGCCGCGTTTACTTAAAGCCTGTTTAATCCACTTGGCTTGGCGGGCGCTACGCACCAAGACGGCAACATCTTTTGCTAATAACGGTTTCGTTATTAAGGGCTCATATTCAGATCTGGGAGCATTTAAAGTAGCATTGCCTTGCTGAGATAAATTAAGCAGCTCACAAATTTGTTGAGCGCAGCCTTCACTGCATTCATTTGCTATATCTTGTTTACTGGTTTTATCTATTCCATCACTGAACATCCAACTTAATGCTGGGCTGCGTTCATTGTTAACCACTAACGCGGATGCATCCCCTTTCGCTTTTACGCTAACAAAGGGAATATCCTTATCATAAATAAAAGGCCTATCATGACGGCTAAAGAAACCGTTTACCGCGCTGACCATAGGCTGCGTAGATCGATAATTAGTATCTAAACTGTACGCCCCATCCACCGCTTGTTTGGCTTGAATATAGGTGAATATATCCGCGCCTCTAAATTTATATATGGCTTGTTTAGGATCGCCAATCATGAACATGGCCAAATCAATATCACTTAAATCAGCTTGGTAAATTGCATGAAAAACTTTGTACTGCAAGGCATCGGTATCTTGAAATTCATCCACCATGGCCACTGGGTACTGATGCCTAATTTGATCCAATAATTGCGGGCCCGTTTTAGCGCCCATCGCATCATTAAGCAGCACCAGTAAATCATCAGGGGCTAAAATACCCTGAGTATCTTTTAATTGTTTTAGGCGCACCCGTGTTTGTTTTAGCAACGATATAAGCACATCATTACTGGCATAATTACGGCTTGCCTCTAATAACTGGTAACTTTCCCACCAATGGGTAAAGTCATCTATTATTGCCGCGTCACTTGGAAAACCGCCTTTTTTGACCGATTTTTTAATGCCATCAAAGGTGAAGTACGAAAATGCCGTGGCGTCTTTTACACTAATGCCTCCATCTTGTTTTAAGACAGTATTAATAAGCTTAGTACGAGCATCAAGGTAACGTGTAAAGGTGCCGCTTGATTTTGGATTTTCATGAAGGCTACTGATAAATTGGCCACCGACAGCTCGCCACTTATTCGCTAACTGCTTATGAGCATGTTCAAACGTTGCACACGCTTGATCGTAATCAGCTCCTACCGGCCCTACATGAAATTCTACATCCTTATGTAAAATGCTCATTAAGGCTTTTTGTAAGTCGTTAGGTGTTTGCCAATTTTGCAATATTAAGTTGAGTGCATTGCCTTGTAACGGATAAACGTGTGTACGCCATACATCGCGTACCGCTTGCTGCACCACTACCGCTTCATCTAATGATAATTCAAAGTCATCACTGACACTGGACTCCATGGCATTTTGTCGCAATAACCGCTGTGCAAAACCATGAATGGTATATATGGCCGCCATATCCATAATTTGTATGGCATCTTTTAAACGCTGCTTTGACTGTGAAATATCAACAAGATCACTGGCAATAGACTCTATTAAACTGTCTTGTGAAAGGTCATGTTCTAACGCATGCAATGCCTGTTTAAGACGCTTACGAATTCTATCGCGTAATTCTTCGGTGGCAGCACGAGTAAAGGTCACTACCAATATTTTTTCTGGGCTTAAGGGGGAACATTCATGCCCCAAAACTAAACGCACATACAGACTGGTAATTGTATATGTTTTACCTGTACCGGCACTGGCTTCAATAAGCCGAATGCCCTTAAGCGGAACAGATTGTACAACTAGCTCTTGTGTCTTCATGATGCATCCTCATTCAAAGGCAACACAAACAACAAGTTAGATTCAAGCCAGGGCGCGTAAAAACTTTTCGCTAATTTATGGGTTGGCTCTGGAATTTCATCAAGCTCATCAAAACAGCGGCGTATATTTATATCCTCGCGCTCCCCTGGTTGTCCAAAGGGGCCACTTGCGCCATAAAACGTTTTTTGAGCTTCAGCTAAACGTTTATCAACCAGCTCGCCTTTTTTCTCTTTTAGATGCACCGGGTTATGCAGCTGCCAAGCGGATTGTGGCAACATGGCCAAAGGCGTGTGCTGACCTTGCTGAAACTCCTGAACTAACACGTGTAAGTACTGCTTGGCTTGCTTTTGTTCCATTATTTGAAGATTAAATTTTTGATCCTGACAAATCACCACGCATGTATGCCCTTTCCCCATGGCACATAATGCAGCATGTTCTAATATGGCTGGAATTATGCTTTTTGCTTTTAACTTACTGGGCACCACTTTCACTAAGTTAGCGCCATATAAATCTTTTTGCCAACCCATTAGGCTTACGGATAAATCATCAAACGTTAAATTTATTTCTACTGGATCCTGTATCTTGTTTTGCATGTATTCTTCACAACACTCTAAAACAGGCTCTATGGTACTTTTTAGTTTCCTCCATTGGCGTTCGCCAATCTCACCAAACGCATTCAACCCTTCACTGACACTGTGAGATACATCCTTCCCACCCTTTTCGTTTAAAAACTGCTTTATGACATTTTGTTTAACCTGATATTGCTGCAGGTAATCTAATTCAAATGGTTCGTCATCATCTTGCACGTCGCTTTCAAAAAACAGGTTAACCTTTAATACTTTATTCAAATAATACTTGGCCGGGTGCATAAAAAACTGAATGAAATCTTCCATTAAAATCTCATTACTGACGGTGTCTTCAAGCTCTTGAAAGTCAGATGCTGCAACCTCTTTAGGTGCATCCTCTAATGGAGTATGTACCGCCAACCAGTCCTTGTTATAACTAAACAGGGTTGAATCAGCTTGAAAGTATATGGGGTTAAAAGCCTGTAGTGGATGTTGAGTCAAAAGGCTCTGTCCTGCGTCACTGTCAGAAGAGCCTTTAGTGCTCAAAAAATTAGCTTGAATGTAATCTAACAATTCAGCCAGCACCACGGATGGCGTTAACGGTTCATCATTTTGCTGACTTTTACTGCGATAACTTAACCACAACGATTCACGTGCCGACAAAATGGCCTCTAAAAATAAATATCGATCTTCATCACGGCGGCTCCTGTCACCCAACCTACGTCTAGTGTGCATTAAATCTAAACTGCTAGGGGTCACCGATCGAGGGTAATCTTGATCGTTAAGACCTAACACCGCCACCACTTTAAACGGAATACTGCGCATGGGCAGTAAAG
>JAPYOO010000025.1:7333-10257 GCA_029938135.1 Bermanella sp.
AGTGCCAATACTTCACTTAACCCCATACGGGAGTTGGGCACTTTTAATAACAATATAAAGGCATTTAATAATGGGTGTTCGGCTTGTAAAGGACGGTCCGATATAGAATAAGGAATAGATTGCGCGCGAGTCTTGCTATTAAACACCGCGTCAATAAACGGAGCGTAGGCCGCTACATCAGGAATCATCACCACAATATCTTGTGGTTTTAACGACTTACCTTTATCCAGTAGACTTAATAAGTGATCGTGCAAGACTTCCACTTCTCGCATGGGGCTGTGACAGCCCACCACTTGTAAACTGGTGTCAGTCGCTTCTATTTTGGTTTGAGAACCGGCTTGTAAATGTAGAATTTGCTGTTGAATAGATGACAGTAAACTAGGTGCCGCTTCTTCGTCTTCATAAAAGAGCGATTGTTCTTGAATGTTGGGCACGTCCAGTAACAACCGTTGATAGTCTTGCCCCATACGTCCCAAAGACGCCAGTAAATCATTACCCGCATGGGCAAGCAGTACATCCTTACCTTTTAACCTTAACTTGGCTTGAGTGGTTTCATCTAATACGTCTCCCCAATAATGTTCACAGGGATTTGGCGTTAGTAGGTGCACATCCATGTTTTGGCTTAATACCGATAAACTGTCCAGTTGATGCTTGGGCAAGGTAGTGAAACCAAAAAATATAACCTGTTTGGGTAAGTTGTCATGGCCCTTTTGTAAATGGGTTAAAAAGTCTTCCAACATATTGGCCCTGTGCGCCAAGGGCAGGTTTTTAGCTTGAATAAGCTTGCGTAATTCAAACCACAAAATACCTTGCCAAGCTTGATCACCTAGGGGCTTGTTATCTAGTTCGTAACGTTCATGTTCCCAGTTATGAATCCAATCTGGGCGATACACTAAATATTGGTCATATAAATCACTAATGGTGATAGCCAAACGGTACTGTCGCAGTGCGTGGGCGTCACGATTACTAGGCCCCTGGCTCATGTAGTGCTGCAGCAATACAAATTCAGGTCGATCCAACAAGGCTTCGTTTTGCAAACACTCAAAAATGAGCCAGCGCATATTATCTTTTTGGTAAACCGATTCTTGGGCAAGATCTGGCGACACTATACGCTGAGTTTGCCAAAAAAATCGCGACGGCATAGGGAATTCGATGTTAGCAGCGATACCTAAACTGTTGGCCAGCTGCATTTTTAACCAGTGTGCCAAGCCTGGATTTTCAACGACAACTGTTTGGGTTTCTAAGGGGCTGGCGTCTTGTTGCAGTAATAAACGGACTAATTGGGCAAACAGGGTCTCCACTTTATTAGACTGGTAAAGGTTAAACATACTCACAAACACCTTATACAAAGAGGAAAACGGCACAATACAAGCGTAAACGATAAACTTTGAACGAAAAGCTTCAAAGCATGCCTATAAATCAGCCCTCCATTAGAAAACAAGGGCCTATAAAAGACCAGCTTATACTAAGTTAAATAGCCGAGTTAAATAGCCGATTTAATCAATTATTCAATTGACACTGAATTTAACAGGGACGGCCTAAACACCAGAAAATGGCAGACAAAATTTGACTTCCTCAGCCTAAAAGCCAAACTTAATTGAAAGCACCAACTCGTTCTTGGCTAATTTACGAAAAGGACTTCAAAGTGACAGAGTGGCCCAGCGAATTACCTGGCTTAGATATCAAAACTGCCCTGAGTCAGCTTGGCGGTAAAAAGAAATTGTATCTGCGCTTATTGGGCATGTTTGAAGACTCACACCTACAAGATATAGATCGTCTACTGGCCGCCGCCCACGAGCAGGACTGGAAGGCGGTTTACGAGATAAACCACGCTTTAAAAGGGGTCACAGGCAACCTTGCCGCCAACGAACTATACCAATTATGTATAGATATAGATGGCAAACTAAAGGACGAACAGCACGATATTGAGGCATTGCTATCCGCTCTTCCCGTTGCAATGAAGACCCTACTGGCTTCTATTAGTCAGGCCTCTCTACTACCACTGGAAGAATAAATAGACCCTGCGCCCTTTCACCCTTCGCACCAAAACCACACCTAAAGTGCCAATTGTGTTTATTACACGTACAATTATCGGTACAAACGTACCTCTCTTTGAATTATTTGTTCGACAAGAGTACCAGTAACAAACAGTTACATAAAAAAACAGCCCTGCAACACTTTGACAACTCAAGCCCATAGGCTACTCTGCTTGCCACTGACAATTTGGCTCAACTTGCCACGTTAAACAGACCATGGACTAAAACAATAAAAACCATGAACAAACCATATTTCAATCAATGTTTGCTGCTTTTATCTGCCCTAGCCCTTAATAATCAAGCGGCCGCAGAGTTAAAGCCCATGAACGACACGGCGCTAGCAGCGACTGTGGGCCAGGCATATATTGTAATGGACAGCACCACCGACTTAAGTGGTAAGCAGTTCAGCCGCATCACCTTTGGCCAAGACGTTAAGGTTCAAGCCAATGCTGATAGCTTGGTTTTAGGGCAAGGTTACAACAGCGGCACCGATTTCAGCGCCACTAACCTATCTTTAGGTTACATAGACACCACCGACAATTCTATTGTGCCTTTTGAATTCACCAATCCCTATTTTGAATGGGTCACCGACCCTATTAACAATAATATGATTGGTTTTCGAGTAGGAGCAGAAGAAACCAAAGGCATGCTGCAAATGGACTTAACCAGTTTCAGTGGCAACATCGACATGACTATTAACGGCCTAGCCTCTAGTCTTTACACTGGTGTTGGCGCGGGTGGTGCCACTCAGTCCAATTATCGCGCTACTATGATCGGTACTAACAGCGGCAACTGTACTGATGGCACAGATTGTGTGTCTTTGGCTAATATTCAAAGTTTAGATGTAGGTAAGGACGATGGCAGCGGTGGCACAGCCAGTACGGGTGA
>JAPYOO010000025.1:10357-32562 GCA_029938135.1 Bermanella sp.
AAAGTTTAGATGTAGGTAAGGACGATGGCAGCGGTGGCACAGCCAGTACGGGTGATTTTTTCTTATCTTTCCAGAAAGAAGCCACCAACTGGCTACTAAGTGATGGCTCATCCACTCAAACCGCTACTAAGGGGTTTTTCATGAATATCCCCACCAATAACAACATAACCATCAGTGGTACAAGTTCAGGCACCGCCGGCTATGCAGTTGAATTTATTGACCGTGGCGTAGGCCGCTGGAATAACTAAGCACGCTCTGCACGACACTCTCTCAAAAAAACACCTCTTTACTCATAAAATTCCACCATTACATTCAATTAATACTTTAGTGCAGTGATTTTCATATTGAAGTGAATCACATGCGTTTCGCTTTACCTGCGGCATAGGTATAATGCCGACCCTAATTTTTTAATCCTAAGCTGGAGCCGAGATCCATGGGCCAACGCACTGCACTATACGACGCACATAAAGCCTGCGACGCCAAGATAGTCGACTTTGGTGGCTGGGACATGCCCATCCATTACGGCTCTCAGCTTAAAGAACACAATCTAGTGCGCGAAGATGCTGGCATGTTTGATGTTAGCCACATGACGGTTGTTGATGTTACCGGCACCGACAGCACCGCCTACTTGCAATACCTATTAGCCAACGACGTGGCCAAACTTGCTCAGGAAGGCAAAGCCCTTTACTCCGGCATGTTGAATGAGCAAGGCGGCGTCATAGACGATTTAATCGTATACCGTGCCGATGCACTGGGCGGTTATCGTGTGGTAGTGAACTGCGCGACGCGCGATAAAGATTTGGCCTGGATGGACAAACAAGCCGCCAAGTTTGATGTATCGCTTACCGAGCAACCTAGTCTAGCTATGATTGCGGTACAAGGTCCCAACGCGATCGAAAAAGCCAAAAAAGCGGTATCAGCCAATACCAAAGCCGTTATTGAAAGCTTGTCTATTTTCCAAGGCCTGCCTAGTGAAGGCTGGTTCATTGGCCGTACGGGTTATACCGGAGAAGATGGTCTAGAAATTATGATTCCCGCCGACCAAGTCATGTCTGTTTGGAATAACTTATTAGAAGCGGGCGTAAAACCTGCTGGCCTAGGTGCCCGTGACACGTTACGTCTAGAAGCCGGTATGAATTTATACGGCAATGACATGGATGAAACCATTTCTCCATGGCAAGCAAACATGGGCTGGACGCTTGCGCTTAAAGACGAACGTGACTTTATTGGTAAAGCAGCTTTAATTGAAGAAAAAGCCGCAGGTATTGAGTACAAAATGGTAGGCCTAGTGTTAGAGACACGGGGCGTTATGCGCAGCCACCAAAAGATCATTTTCACAGCCAGCGACAAACAGGGTGAGATTACCTCTGGAACCTTTAGCCCTACGTTGCAACAGTCTATCGCTATGGCTCGTATTCCAGCTGATGCCGGCATTGAGTGTGCAGTTGATATGCGCGGCAAAGCGGTACCGGTTCGTGTTGTGAGTATGCCATTTGTGCGTAATGGCGAGAAAGTTTACAAATAATTAATCAATTGGCTTAAGTATTAACACTTAAGCCAACCTGAATTCAACTTTAGATAACACCCAAAATATTTAACCTCGATTTTATTAAAACCGGGGCAAATAAAAAGGAAATTAAAATGGCTCAAGTACCCGCTAACCTAAAATACATCGCTTCTCACGAGTGGATCCGCGACGAAGGTGATGGCATCGTAACAGTGGGTATCACTGACTTCGCACAAGAAGCCCTAGGTGATATCGTATTTATTGAATTGCCTGAAGTGGGCACTGAAGTAAATAAAGAAGATTCTATTGCGGTTGTTGAATCAGTTAAAGCGGCGTCTGACATTTACGCTCCTGTTTCTGGCGAGATTATTGAAATCAACGAAGACTTATTGGACTCTCCAGAACGAGCCAACGAAGAGCCTTACGATGGTGCATGGTTCTTTAAAGTTAAGTTAAGTGAAGCAAGCGAATACGAAGCTTTATTAACAGCCGAAGAATACCAAGCTGAGTGTGAATAAGACTTAGCGTTTATCTAACCTGTTGCACACTCAGTAACAGGCATAGATGATAAAAAGGTAGCCTAGGCTGCCTTTTTTAATCCACTATTTTCAACATTTGGTGAGTCCCGACCCACCCTCGTCGCGCACTGCACTAAACGTTAACCCCTTACAAAGGCAGAATAATGAGCAAAGCTACACTTTCAGAACTGGAAAATCGTGACGAATTTATATCACGTCACCTAAATACCAATCCATCCGATGTAGCGGCTTTGCTTGAAGCTGTAGGCGCAACTTCACTTGATGATTTAACGACGCAAATTGTGCCTGAGTCCAGCTTACGTGACCCTTTTTTAAAAATGGGCGATGCCATTCCAGAACGTGAAGCCTTAGCCAACCTTAAAGCCATGGCCAGTGAGAACCAAGTTTTCACCAGCTACATTGGCATGGGTTATCACGACACCACACTGCCTAACGTAATTTTACGTAATGTTTTAGAAAACCCAGGTTGGTACACCGCCTACACGCCTTACCAGCCAGAAATTGCTCAGGGTCGTTTAGAATCTATTCTTAACTACCAGCACATGGTTATGGACATGACCGGTATGGAGCTGGCCAATGCATCTTTACTAGATGAAGCTACTGCTGCCGCCGAGGCCATGGCGTTAATTAAACGTGTAGTACGTAAAAATAAAAGTAACACCTTCTTTATTGATGAAAACGTATTACCACAAACCATCGACGTATTAAAAACACGCGCTGAAGGTTTTGGCTGGGACTTAAAAATTGGTCCCGCGGTAGACGCGTTAAATGTAGAATGTTTTGGGGCGTTATTTCAGTACCCAGCCGTTGATGGCACAGTAACAGACCTTGAAGAAATCATTAAAGTGTTACACGAACAAAATGCACTAAGCGCCGTGGCCACCGATTTAATGGCGCTGGCGCTGTTAAAGTCGCCTGGAGAGCTGGGAGCAGATGTAGCAGTGGGTAACAGCCAACGCTTTGGTGTTCCTATGGGCTTTGGTGGTCCACACGCGGCATTTTTTGCCACAAAAGATGCACACAAGCGCGCCATGCCGGGTCGCTTAATTGGTGTCAGTATCGATGCTTCTGGCAACCGTGCTTTACGCATGGCGCTACAAACACGTGAGCAACATATACGCCGCGAAAAAGCCACGTCAAACATTTGTACTGCACAGGTTTTATTGTCAAACCTTGCGGCGTTCTACACGGTTTATCATGGTAAAGAAGGTATCACGCGTATTGCCAAGCGCATTCACCGCTTCACTGAAATCATGGCAGCAGCTTTAACGGATGCTTCCATCGAAGGCCTAGTAGTTGTTAACCAAAGCGCCTTTGACACCTTAACGATTGAAGTCCCTAACAAAGAAGCCGTATTAGCACGCGCCGAAAAAGCACGCATTAACCTGCGTACTCAAAGTCGATTAGATGTCGATAACATCATCGGTTTTAGTATCAGTGAAACCACTACTCGCGCCGACATTAAAGTATTGTTTGAAGTAATTACTGGCCTTGCCGCCAACACTGAAAATCTAGACATTGATATGTTAGACGGAGAAGTGGAAAGCTCTATTCCTGAGCATCTAAAACGCACCAGTGACTTTCTAAGTCACCCCGTGTTCAACAGCTACCATACTGAACACGAAATGCTGCGTTACATGAAACGCCTAGAAAACAAAGATTTAGCCATGAACCACAGTATGATCTCGTTGGGGTCGTGCACCATGAAGCTAAACGCCACCACCCAAATGATTCCTGTTACTTGGCCCGAAATAAGCGCCCTGCATCCGTTTGCCCCTGAAAGCCAGACTCAGGGTTATGCAAAAATGCTTAACGAGTTTGATCTTTTACTACGTGACATCACCGGTTTTGATGCCATATGTATGCAGCCAAACTCTGGCGCGCAAGGTGAATACGCCGGCTTAATGGCCATTCGCCATTACCACGAAAGCCGCGGCGAAGGTCACAGAAACATTTGTTTAATTCCCCGCTCTGCCCACGGCACTAACCCAGCATCGGCCCAAATGGCCGGTATGCGAGTGGTAGTGACTAAGTGTGATGATCAAGGCAACGTCGACTTTGAAGACTTAAAAGCGAAAGCAGAAGAGTTAAAAGACAGCTTATCGTGTTTGATGATGACCTATCCATCCACCCACGGTATTTATGAAGCAGGCGCCAAAGAAATTTGCCAAATGATTCATGACAACGGCGGCCAAGTGTATATGGATGGCGCCAACTTAAACGCACAAGTGGGTCTTACCTCTCCGGCCTACTTAGGTGCAGATGTAAGCCACATGAACCTGCACAAGACCTTTGCTATTCCTCACGGTGGCGGTGGTCCAGGTATGGGCCCTATTGGTGTTGCTAAACACTTAGCGCCTTTTGTTGCCAATCACAGTGTGCGTGAAATTGATGATGAGTCTAAAGGTCAAAGTGCTGTTAGTGCTGCACCTTACGGCAGCGCATCTATCTTACCTATTTCTTACCTGTACATTCGCCTGTTAGGCGCCAAAGGTTTACGTCAGTCTACCCAGATGGCACTTTTAAACGGTAACTACTTGGCAACTAAATTGGGCGAGCACTACCCTATTTTGTACTCCGGTCAAAACGGCCGTGTAGCCCACGAATGTATTGTGGATTTACGCCCTATTAAAGCACAAACCGGTATTACCGAAGTAGACATCGCCAAACGCTTAATGGATTACGGTTTCCATTCACCTACCATGAGCTTCCCTGTTCCGGGTACGTTCATGATAGAGCCTACCGAGTCCGAGTCTAAAGTAGAACTTGATCGTTTTGTGCAGGCAATGGTGTGCATTAAAGCGGAAGTGAACGCGATTAAGTCTGGTGAATTGGATGAAGAGAACAACCCTCTTAAGCACGCGCCACACACCCAGAAAGATATTGCAGGTGACTGGGATCGTCCTTATAGCCGCGAACAGGCGGCCTTCCCTGTGCCCTCTATTTACACACATAAGTTCTGGCCTACCGTAAACCGTATTGATGACGTATACGGCGACAGAAACTTAATATGTTCGTGCCCGGCCATTGAGTCTTATGAAGACTAACGGTTAAGAAAAAAGAAAAACCATATACGGCCTGCGGGCCGTTTTTTTATGCTTCAAACAATCTGTGAGCTGTTTAGCCCTAAGTACACTCCCGACACATATGACAGCAACCAAAAAAACCATACTGCAATACTAAATCGGTGAAATACAAACTGTCGTTTAGGATTATTATTGGCCAATACAAAAAATGCCCAAACAGAATGAAATACCATTAAGGCTAAACCTAGGAAACCAGAAATGGAGTGCGCGGTAAAAATAAGGTGACCCACATGTAAATACATACACAATGTGCCTAAACTGTCAGTAACCACCCCCAAAGAAAACATTAGTAAATGCCAACGTTTTAATTGCTTACCAAAAAAATCACTCCAAATACCCACCGAATAAAAAAACAACGCCAGAGTAAATAAAATAGCGCCCCACAAAATCAATGCAGACATGCAACACCCACTGAAAATACTTTAAAAAATATAAGACCATTCTAACCTAGGCGTTAGTAATAATCATTATCAATTAGCAGTGCACTCAGTGGCCAATCAAAAAAACATCAAGCAACCTCACACGACTAAAAATACAATATAAATATATGATAAAAATTTCCTTAATAAAATATCGTTTCATGTTGTTATGAAATAGTGCGCCACACTTGTAAACACGTCTCATTAAACCCACTAAAACCGTTACTAAATAAGAATGATTTTTATTGCATTACTTTGTTTATTGAATTAATCAAAATTCATTGTTTATTGAATATTTTGACGATACCCTGCGTAAAATTTATAAAACTAAGGAAATCACATGCAGGGTGACAAAAAAGTCATTGAGTTACTCAATAAGTGTTTAGGTAATGAGTTAGTCGCCATTAACCAGTATTTTCTTCATGCTCGTATGTTTAAACATTGGGGTTTAGAGGCCCTTGATAAACAAGAATATAAAAAATCTATTAAAGATATGAAACACGCCGACAAAATAATTGAGCGTGTACTATTTTTAGAAGGCATCCCTAACCTTCAAAAATTGGGAAAACTTCAAATTGGTGAAAATACTGCAGAGATGTTGCAGTGTGACTTAAATTTGCAAACTCTGACGTTAGACGATTTACGTTCCACTATTGCCTATTGTGAAATCGCCAGCGATTACGTGAGTCGCGATTTATTGGCAGGTATCCTTGAGTCTGAAGAAGATCACTTTGACTGGATTGAAACTCAACAAGCACTCATCAAAAATATCTCCATCGAAAACTATCTACAAACCATGATGAATGCATAAGGAGAATCACAATGAAAGGCAGCCAAAAAGTAATTGATACTCTTAATGATTTGTTAGCGGGTGAATTAACCGCCATGGATCAATATTTCATACATTCTAGAATGTATGAAGATTGGGGTTTAAGTAAACTGTTTGAACGCATTGGCCATGAGATGGAAGATGAAACCGGTCATGCGGATCTTATGATCAAACGTATTTTGTTTTTAGAAGGCAAACCAAATCTTGCTAAACGTGATGCACTGGATGTGGGCAGTACCGTTCCTGAAATGCTACAAAGTGATTTAAATATTGAATACTCAGTAGTAAAAAATCTAAAGGCGGCCATTGCCTTATGTGAGATTGAACAGGATTTTGAAACTCGCGCTATGTTAGTAACGCAACTGGAAGACACCGAAGAAGATCACGCCTACTGGCTAGAGAAGCAATTGGGTTTAATTGATAAAATTGGTTTACAAAATTACCTGCAGTCACAGATGTAATAATATGAGGCGGTCTATTTAGGCCGCCCAGTCCACCCCTTACTTTATATACTTCTTAAGTAGCTCACCGTATTTCCCCTCTTCCCCTATGTTGGCAGCCGCCTGCCAGAGTTCATTGGCTAATAGAGTATTGGCATCAACAAATTGATGGGATAAAAGTAAATAATAGGCTTTGGTAATTAACGGCAAGGGGATTCTAATGATGGATTCAAATTTTTTGTGACTGGCCACAATATTGTCTCCCACCACAGGAAAGGTCGCCACTCCAGACACTCGCCCCAGTACCAACATTTCCATGCAGGCTCGAGCACTGCCATTTTCTACTAAGGCAATATTGCGGCTCTTAAAAAAATGGGTGATGGAGTAACCTAAATTCACTCCTATGGGTTTATGCACATCACGTAATGTTTTACCGTCCCAGCTTATACTTGAGTTTTTTAATGTGTATAAACTGTACTGACCCTCTACGGTTTTACGGCTCACATCCACCCTTCCGTCTTTCATGGGATAAGCCGCGTATTTATTGTGGCGCTCCTTACTGTAGCTACCTATGGGCATGCCATGCAACTTACCCTCCCCCAGCATGATAAAACAACGCTTCGGGGGGCACATTTTGTAATCTATGGTGATACCCGTGCGTTTTGCCACCATTTGCAAATATTCTATAAAGATACCCGGGTCAGCCGAATCTATTTGGCCGTCTTTTAACATAACAAAGGGATGAGCATTCATCACACCAAAGGTTAAGTGCTGGGGGGCGGCATAAGCCGATATGGATAAAACAAGCGTGAAGACGGTAAGCAACGGTAATAACGTCATATTTCCTCAACTATGGGTCCAATTATTCAACCCAAACAAGACGCACTATGTCTTAATTAAAGTCCGCTACTAGGCTTTATTCAAGAAATGTCTGCATATGGTGCTCATTAATTCCACACCAGCAACCTCGTTAACGCGGCCTTCATCCAGAAGTCCCTGCAGTTTTTTTAATACACTGACAGCGTACTAAACTCTGCCTTACCCAAGTTCGTTAATTCTACTAATTGAGAGCGTTTATGTGAGGGGGTCACTTAAAAACCCAGGTACCCTTGAGCTGCATAATCATCCACCATGACTTGAATACGCTGCCGACTCTCGTTCCTCAATTCTGCAATTTTTGGCACGGTTACTGACCTTGGCGCTGTAAACTCTGCAGGCAACCCGTAATGCCTGCCACCACGTCCTGCAGCGCTTGCCCCTTAGGCGTTGGATTAGATGCTGCCATCTGCTGAGTCCCATTAATTTTGGTAAAGCACTTTAACCAAAACAACATATTTAAGAAGGGCATAACCATGATCTTAGACGTTTGGGCACAGCACCCCACCAATCGATTTATCAACCCTCAGTGCTACCGCGGCGGGAATGCAAAGCTAGTGGTACGGCCCACAGGGGGATTTAATTAGCAACGAAGAAGAGAAGAGCTATATAGATCAATGCCCTGATCTTTTTGTAGGCCTTGCCTCAGCCGACATTCGTGACCCGGTAGCCGCCATAAAGACACTGCGCAACTATGTCATTCAGCGCGGATAAAGGTTTACGCATAGTGCAGTGACTCTGGGAAAAACCTTGTAGCGACCCACCGTATTATCCGCTTTTAGCCGAATGCGTGTTGTTAGATATCCCTGTATGTTTACACTTTGGTCTTACCAGCCCTTTGTGTACATCCAGTACCGGTGCACCATCACACATAGAACGCATTGCCCTAGACTTCCCTGAACTTAAGATTGTATGGCCATATTGATACCAGCGCCTATTTACCTAAGCGTCACCCTATAGAACTTATTGAATACATGAAAAAAGATGGTTCAAAAAAAGTAATGTATGGATCAAACTTTCCCATGTTATGACCCATCACGATCATGCAGCAGTTGGATGAATTACAGTTAAAGCAAAAAAACTAAATTGCTTTTTATATAAAAATGCACAGACGGTTTTTAAGCTGTAATACGCTATGGCCATCACTGCCCATCACCCTATCCCCATGCCTTTAGCTACCGATTGGGCTTCCTGCAAGATAGGCATCATCAGCATCTCTAGCTGATTAGCGTCTACTGGAGCGGGTTGACTGAGCGGGCTGCAAACCTGTTCTATTTGTTCCGATAGATCCTCGTTAAAGGTGTCTGGTTCTGGTATCTCAAGTTCAGTGATAAAAGTGCTGAATAAATTAGCTTGCTGTGTGATTTTAATAAGATGCAGAGTCTTAGGCTGGAGCTGAAGATCATTGGATAATTCATAGTCGTGATGAAACTCAACCACGTGGCATAATATTTCGGGCAACGCCCAAGTTTGGCAAATGCGCGCCCCTAGCGATGCATGAACAAAAGCATTATCTTGTTCAATGTTATACCCTGTGTCGCTGTCTAATTTATTCTTTTCATTACCACCACTCACCTGTGAAAATCGGCCTATATCATGCAGTAAACCGCATAAATAAGCGTGCTCAGGGTTAACATTAAAGGCTGTTGTGGTGCAAGCGATGACCCTCGCTGTGATGGCTACTTGAATAGCATGCAGCCATAATTCCTTTACTTTTTGACTACTTGGCTCAAACACTCTCAGTAATGCCAACGACGTAATAAGGCTGGATATATTACGTGTACCTAAGCGCACTACCGCATCTCTAAGACTCACTATAGGCTCTACACTAGCAAGAGTTGCACTATTGCTCATTTTAATTAAGTGAACGGCAAAGCCTGGGTCCTCTTGAGAAAGGCTTAATACTTGTTCAAAGTAATGTTCATCGTCAGAGTTTAAAGCAAGTAACCGAGACACCACCGTTGATAGCATAGGTAATGACTCCATGCGCCTCTCTGGTTGTTTGACAGTTACTTTTACCATTATTTTTGAGCTTCCCTATCCATATCCACCACAGTACTTTCTAAAAGTTCTATTTCTCTTGTGGCTCGCTCCAGCTGCATTTTTAATTCTTGCTGACTTGACGAGTTTTTATCTAACGACAAATACTCTTGTTCTATAAATTCCTTTTCACTCATGGCTCGTGCAAGCGCTTCTTCGCTGGTTTTTAGCTCATCTTTTATTGATTGCACTTCTTCGGCCCGAAAACTAGTACGTAATTCCAGTTCTAATTTTTTATTCGACAGTAACTTGTTTTCATATTTACCTTTTACTTCTTCAAACTTCTCTTTAAGTTTCGTCTTGTCTCTTAATAAGCGCTTCTCTCTTATTTCTAATCCACTCATGCTTAGTACTTTTTTAGACAGATTACGTACCTTTTCCTTCAAGCCTTTTAAGTTGCGCTTAGCTGTCTTTAGTTCATTTTTCTGAACCAGTACTTTGCGTTTTGAGTTTTCTAACGACTTCTTTAAGGTTTTTAGCTCTTTATCAAGGTAGGATTTATCTAATTCTAAGGGGGAATCGAGCTTGGCCTGCAGGTCCTCTACTAAGGTGTCTTGCTTATTCAGCATGTACTCCATTTGCATCCAACTTTCCTGACTATCGTCTAAGGCATGGCTTAGGCCTTGATCTATATCCTTGGATATATCATCAAACCCGCTAGTTATTTCAGCTTCGGCTTGTGTATGCTCCTTAATTTGAGCTTCAAGCGCACCAATTTGGGCTAATAACCCTTCATTAATCAGGGTTAACTCAATAATTAGGCTGTTTTTATCACGCCACACCACAACACTGATAAATATAATAATAATCAGTACAGTCGCAAGCTCCATGATCACCATGTGCTCTGTCGTCACGGGATATGCGCCTTCAAGTGAATATTACCCCTTATGATTTTAGCTTCTATACTTAATTTAAGTCCATGTAAGCGGTTTTACCAAAATGAAGTTTTTGATCGTAGATGATAGTGCTGCCATGCAAACCATAGTAAGGAGATCCTTAGAGAAAGCGGGCTATCAAAATAATGAGTTTAAGGTAGCAGGAGATGGTTTACAGGCACTTGAGGTTATTCGTGACTGGGAGCCTGATTTGGTTATTACCGACTGGCACATGCCCAATATGAACGGACTAGAGCTACTAAAGGAAGTTCAGTCTCAAATGCTAGACATTAAAGTAGGCTTAGTAACCGCTGAAACCAACCCAAAAAAAGTGCTAGAAGCCCGAGAAGCCGGTGCTATATTTGTACTGCACAAGCCCTTTGACCTTGTTAAGTTTCAAAAGGTCATATTGCCCATCGTTCAAGGCTCAATTGAAGGCGAGGCGCTGCTAACCGATCACGATCAAACCCAAGACGACACAAACTACGAATTAAAGCTGCCAAACATCCCCTCTTTACGAAAAATACTCGATGGTTTCACCCTTAAAACGGTAGAAGTCACTAAAGCAGAAAGAAGCAACATTGATTATAAACACTTGCCCTATCTCATGGCGCTTTTCACCGACAAACAAAGCGACGTGATAAAAGCACTATGTATCTTAGATATTCGCGCAGCCGTCATATTAGGCTGTGCATTTGACAATGCCCCAGATAATACGGTCACTGATGCTATTAAACGTAAATCACTGGATAAAAAATTACTTGATAATAATAAACGTTTATTAAAAATGATCAGTGCTTTATTTTATGACCCCAACACCGAACAAGAGCTAGATTTAAAAGGCGTACATATGATTCCAAAACCTTTTGATAGACTTGATAAATTAAGTACTAGCAACACTGAAAAGAGATTGGACTTCATGGTCAGTGTTAAAGGTTACGGGCAGGGACAAATTATTCTCATGCCTGTTACAGAATAAGGTCTACACCATGCAAGCTAATTTTTTTGGTCAATTCCTTATTAACAAAGGAATTATTAGTCGCTCACAATTTTTAATGGCCCTACAGGTACAACACGCCAATCATGTATTATTAGGTCAACTGGCTATAGAAGAAAACATATTAGATGCCTTGCAAGTTAAGGACATCAATCGATTACAGCTCAGTCAAAACAATTGTTTTGGAGATATAGCAGTAGATATGGGGTTAATCACCCCTGTGCAATTAAACACCCTTTTAAAAATTCAAAAGACCCGAAACCTGCGTATTGGTGAAATACTGGTTAATCGAAATTTATTGAGCCCAACTAACTTAACGACACAATTGCAACTTCATCAGCGGGATTGCACCGACGCTTTATTGCACCTACAAACAACGGTGGCACAACACCCTTTAAAATCTATACTCTCTAACACTATAGATATTTGTAATTCACTTTTTATGAGAGTCCTTCAATCTAAATGCCATGTAAGAAATTTAATTGACTCTAGTAGGCAAGACATCTCCTTTGAGCACACATCTCACATATTAATTCATACACAACAAAATATAAGAATCGCCCTAGCGTGCAGTGAAAGTTGTTTACTCAATATTGCCTGCGCGTTTATAGACATGGAACCAGAAGATATTAATATTAAATTAGCTGAAGATGTCTTAGGTGAATTTTTAAATATTCTATTAGGACAATTACTAGAAGATATGCACGAAAATTATGGTGATTTAGACAGGTCCGTGCCCTATTCATCTAAAGACACGGCAAAATTAATTGAATCTGCTAACCAATTTTTAGTGGTCCACATGACGTCACAGCTTGGTGATTTTGCATTGCTTGTACTGGACGATCCGGCTTAATACGAGAACCGTAACAATAAACATCATTGCCCCACCGATTTAAAACAAAAAAAAATAAACCTATGGGCTCATGGGAAAACGAGTCCAGCTTTATACATATTTACTAGATTTAATATCGTAAATGGTTTTAAGTAGAGCAGCTCATGGCTCAAGTACTTAGTGTTCAAGTCTATATCAGTAGAAAGCGCTGTCACTTGACGAATCTTGAAAAAATACCATGCAATCCTATTACTAAAAAGACCCAAATTATGATAAAAGTCGGTGACACACTCCCCCCAGCAAGCTTGCAGCACATGACCACTGAAGGGCCTAAAACCCTTACCACAGAGCAATTATTCAGCGGTAAGAAAGTCGTCTTATTTGCAGTACCCGGAGCCTTCACACCTACTTGCTCCAATACACACTTGCCTGGCTACGTGGTCAATTTTGATAAATTCACCGCTAAGGGCGTCGACAAAATTATTTGCTTAGCGGTAAACGATTCGTTTGTGATGAACGCTTGGGGGGATAGTCAAAACGCTGAAAACATAATGATGTTAGCCGATGGTGACGCATCGTTTAGCCAAGCCGTTGGTCTTGAAATGAATACAGCGGCCTTTGGGGGAATACGTTCACAGCGCTACGCTATGGTAGTAGAAGACGGGAAAGTAACCGTGCTCAACGTGGAGGCGCCACAGAAGTTTGAAGTAAGCGATGCTGAGTCTATTTTAAGCGCCCTTTGATAGACGTGCGCAAATAGAATGCAATTAACATAGGGGCGCTGGCCCCTATGTTAGTAAATTTACTATTTTTCCAACAACGCCACGACTCCCTGTCCGCCAGCGGCACAAATAGAGATTAAACCACGCCCCGAGCCCTTCTGATTTAACAACTTAGCCAAATTACCGGTTATGCGCCCACCTGTGGCTGCAAACGGATGGCCAGTGGCTAATGAACTGCCATTTACATTTAGTTTATTCATATCTATTTCGCCCAAAGCACCATTTAACCCTAAACGCTCAATGCAAAAGCTATCGTCGTTCCATGCTTTCAATGTAGCCAATACTTGCGCGGCAAATGCTTCATGAATTTCATAAAAGTCCATGTCTTGTAATGCCAAATTATTACGCGCTAACATTTTAGGTACAGCGTACGCGGGTGCCAATAAAAGCTCTTCTTTGTAGTCACTATCAATACCAGTAAAATCTACCGCGCTGGTCTCAAAATCGGTGATATACGCTAACACCGGCAAACCTCGTTCTTTCGCCCACTCTTCACTGGCCAATAAAACCGCCGATGCACCATCCGTAAGTGCTGAGGAATTACCCGCTGTTAATGTGCCGTTTTCTTTATCAAAGGCACTGCCTAAAGACGCTAATTTTTCCACAGTAGTTTGAGCACGCAACAAGTTGTCTTTTTCTAAGCCATTAAACGGACTCACCAAATCATCCATGAAGCCACTCTCATAGGCGGCATTAAGTTTTTGGTGGCTGTTGAATGCTAATTCATCTTGCGCACTGCGCTCAATATTCCAACGCTTTGCCGTTAACTCGGTATGCCCCCCCATAGACAAACCGGTTCGCGGTTCGCCGTTACGTGGCAGGGCTGGCAGTAAAAAGCTGGGCCGAAATCCAGCTAATACTTTTAAGCGTTGCCCCATCGTTTTACTGCGATTTAAATCCAGTAACATGCCTCTAAATTTATCGCTTACCGCAATGGGGGCGTCAGATGTGGTATCAACTCCGCCGGCAATGCCTGATTCAATTTGTCCTAATGCTATTTTATTGGCAACACTGAATAATGCCTGCAAACCAGTTCCACACGCCTGTTGCATGTCGGTACAGGGGGTAGCTGCACTTAATCCTGTATCCAATACTGTTTCACGGGCCAAATTAAAATCCCGGCTGTGTTTCATCACCGCACCGGCCACCACTTCACCCAGTACCTGCCCTTTTAAATCATTTTTTTCCACTAACCCACTAATAGCTGCGGTTAACATTTGTTGGTTTGATACACCAAAGTAAGCGGTGTTCGATTTGGCGAAGGGTATACGGTTGGCAGCAACAATTGCCACACGACGAGGGAAAGCCATATTTAGATCCTGTAGGTATCGTTATTTTGTACAACATCATACAGCCCTCCCAAGTGAATGTGCAGGTGGATGTGTTTGATCCAGATAAAATGCCAAAAGCCATTCGCGGTGCTAAAACCGATGTGGTGACGGGGCATTTGGTTCCGAAGTTAGATTTTTGTTTAATTTAGGGATTAAGACCGGCGAATTGGTTGAATTACCGCTGAAACAGGCATTACTGCGAAAGACCATCGTATGGGGCCACAATCCGCCAACCTTAGCCAAGAATGAGTTGATTTGTTGAGTGTGTACGCCAGTAGATGTAAATAGTAGCAATAATTAAGCGCCACTCGGCGTGCCCAATTGGACCATAAATTTGGCAATTTGAACTATACTCATTGAGATAAATTCTCAGCAAAGGGCATATTCCCTTTAAAGAGGGCATATGTGCAAAATATTACTGGCATTCATCTTTGCTAGCTTGGCCGGATTTGCTTATCCACAAGACACCATAGATGAGAACCTATTTTCTCTAAGTCTAGCTGAACTGTTGCAAGTAAAAATCATCAGCTTAAACCGTGTGGAAGAATCGTTATTTAAGGCCCCCGCCGCCCTGTATGTGATTACCCGCCAAGACATAGAGCGTTCATCGGCGGAACAAATATCTGACCTATTTCAACGGGTGCCCGGCATGACCGTGCGCCAGCTTTCCCGCCACCGCCATGCCATCTCGGTGCGCAAAGATGTGCAAATATATTTCAGTGACTATCTGGTATTGATTGATAACCAAAGTTATTACAACCCCTTCATTAACTCCACTACTTGGGAAGCTTTTGATCTGATTTTGGAAGATATTGAGCGCATTGAAATTTTACGAGGCAGCCCTGGTATCACCTACGGCGCCAACTCTGCCACTGGCGTGATTAACTTTATTACCCGAAAATCCAATACCAGTGAAGGCGCCTATGTACGTGCCGGTGTGGGGACGAATAAAAGAAGTGAAACGGTGGTGCGTTTTTCAAGAGCAAAACAGAACTGGGCATATCGCATCACACTAATGGATGAACGAGACGAGGGATACGATCACAGCAATACACAGGCCGATCCATCCAATCGACAAATCATCTCCCTGCGCGTAGATAAAAACTGGCAAGATTGGAATTTTTTAGTTAACTACCGAAAGTTATTCGCTGCCAAAAGTGAGCTTGGCCTCATCACTCAACAAATTATACAAACCCACAATGACAGCGAAACCCTGTATTTAAACGCTAATAAAACCTTTACCGATGGAGGGCAACTTAGCATACGGGGATCTTTATTAGACAGTAACCATAAGTTTGGCACCATCGAGCAAAGTTTGTTTTATGATTTTTTTGATCTGGAAGTTATTCATACACAACCCTGGCAATGGGGTACCAGTCAACTGGGCTCTTCAATACGCGCCATAGATTATGCATCCGGCGACAATCAAGTCATTGCATATAAACCCAATAAGGGAAAATTAGCTTGGCGAGCTTTGTGGTTAAATCATTCAATTATGCTCACGCCCAAGTTTGAAACGAGTATTGGTACCCGCTGGGAGTCTTACGATATTATCAATGACGACGATTCGGTTTCCTATAGCCTGCGCTTGTCATATTCGGTTAACGACGCCGTACAACTTTGGTCCAGTGCCAGTTCCATTTGGCAATACCCGTCTTTATCGCAAACCAACGCCGACGTGGTAGTGGGTTCACAACAAACACCCACACCTGCCCTCATCAAACAAGTGGGCAACAAGAATTTAACCCCAGAAAAAATAAAAGAGATTCAAGTTGGTTTACGCTGGCAAGCATCGGACAATTTAAACATGGAGGCCAGTGCCTTTCACATAAAACAAACCGATCAAATTTATGTGAATCCAGCCAATACCCAGTTTACGCCTGGGGAGCCATTGGGGGTACAAAGCATATTTATTGATAATTTCGTTAATGCAACATCCCACGGTTTAGAAGCAGTGGCGAGATATTACTCAGAAAATAATTGGCATAGCGAAATCAACTTATCTTTTTTGCACAACCAATTAACAGCGCAAAACCACCTACCAATTACCAACCCAGGTTACTACCCAAAATATAAAGCCGTGTGGCTATTAAGTATTGATCAGCTAATGGGGGGCACACTGCAAACTGAGTTTAGCTGGGAGGATACGCATTATTCAGAAAATCCTACTGGATTATTTGCCGCCCCTAGTACTTATAACAAGATCGATGATGTGTATCGTTTGGACCTTGCTTACCATAAAACCATTAACGCCAACCTAAGCAGCTATTTAAATATAAAGAACCTGTTTAATCATCAGGTGAACTGGGATTACCCATTTGCCATGATCCCGGCCCAAGAAATAGAAACCAGTGTGACGGTAGGAATTAAAATGTTATTTTGAAGAAACGCACCGTTTCAAGCGAATCACTTGACCCCCATGAAAAACCCGCTACATTAAGCTAAAAATAACAAGAGCATTAAAATGCATACCCTCAACCAATGGCAACAAAAAGGCCAATCTTTTGACTTTAACGGCCATAATATTTTTTACCGAATAGACGGTAAAATGGACGGCCCTGTGTTGTTGTTAATTCACGGCTTTCCGACTAGCAGTTGGGACTTCACAAAAATTTGGGGCCCCTTGTCTAAGCACTTCAAACTCGTCACACTCGATATGCTAGGGTTTGGTTTCTCCGATAAGCCTATGCCACATAGTTATTCTATATTTGAACAAGCGGATATTTTCGACGCATTTATAAAGCACCAAAATATTAAAAATTTTCATATTCTTGCTCATGATTATGGCGACACAGTAGCCCAAGAGCTCTTGGCGCGCCATCACACCATAGGTAAAATTAAAAGTTGTATTTTTACCAATGGTGGAATATTCCCTGAAACTCATCAGCCCGTATTTATTCAAAAACTGTTACTAAGCCCATTAGGTGGCTTAGTGACTAAGCTCATGGGCTTTAATAAATTTAAAAAAACCTTCGACACAATTTGCGCTCAACCCCTAAGCCATGAAGAGCTGCAAGGTTATTGGCAGCTATTGCAATTAAACAATGGCCGAGCCGCCATGAGTAAACTTATTCATTACATGCCCGAGCGTAAACAGAATCGAGAGCGTTGGGTGGGTGTATTAGAAAACACTTTAGTGCCTCTTCATTTAATTGATGGTTTACTAGACCCTATTAGCGGCGCCCATATGGTAAAGCGCTTTGAAGAGTTGGTCCCCAAGGCCGGCGTGACAAAAATAACGAATGCGGGTCATTACCCTCAAGTAGAAAATCCTCAAGCGGTGTTAACCGGCGCGATGGAGTTTTGGCAGCAACAAAATATTCTACTAAAAAGTTAGAATTGCTTTTAATTTTAGAGGAAAAATTGTATTAGATAGCTATAAAAAAATTGAGTTATGCCGTTTATCGTGTGCAGTGATGGATTCTTTCACTGCACACGATAAATTATTCTTTCTTTAGCATAAAACCTTAATATTGGTAAAATCCTTCTTCAATTTTAGTTTGCACTGTTTTATCCAATGGCACATATTCCTCAGTCTTAGGCAGCCACACATACACAGGTTCCTGCTGTTTGGATAAATCAAACCCACGTTCTTTTAACGGCGCCTTTTTATGTTTGAAGGTACCCGTAGTATCCACTTCCTCACTAATGCGTAAAAACACCGGTATTGCATAGTGTGGTAATTCATTTTTAAGGGTGTTGAGCAGAGATTTAAAATCAAACTCACTTTCTTCACAATCCAAGCGAATAGATGCCATTCCAGCACGGCCATTGGTATTGGGAATCTCTACCCCATAAACAATGGTTTCGCTTATTTGTTCTACGCCATCCACAATATACTCTACTTCGGTGGTGGAAACATTTTCACCCTTCCAACGAAAGGTGTCCCCTAAACGATCAACAAACTGTGCATGTTTAAATCCCATATCACGCATTAAGTCGCCACTATCAAACCAAGCATCACCCTCTTTAAACACATTACGTAAGATGCATTTTTCGGTATTACTAGATTGAGTGTAACCATTAAAAGGGGTTTTATCGGTAATTTCACCAATTAATAAACCGGCTTCCCCTTTAGACACTTTAATCAACTGGCCTTTATCATTTTTAATAACGGCTTCTTTTTCTTTATCGTACTTAACAATGGCATACGGCAAGGGTGATAAACCCACCGTATTCTCAAAATTCAAAATATTGGTAAACGCAATATTGCCTTCACTGGACGCATAAAGTTCCAAGACTTTAGAGACCCCAAAGCGTGCTTTAAAATCTTTCCAGATGGATGGTCGTAAACCATTGCCCACCATAGCGCGTACATTATTTTGTAAATCCAGTGCATTGGCTGGCTGATCCATTAGGTAGCGGCACAACTCGCCAACATACCCAAACGCGGTCACATTATGATCGCGTATATCTTGCCAAAACTGACTGGCGCTAAACTTACGTTTCATCACTAATGTGGCATTACCCGCTAATATCGCCCCCCAACACACGGCCATGGCAGTGGCATGGTAAAACGGCAGCGCCACATACATTTTATCAGCGCCATTAAGACGTAAACCGCCATAACCAAAACCACCGTAGGCTTTCATGAATCGGCCATGGTTAAATACTACTGCTTTAGGCATGCCAGTGGTGCCCGAGGTATACATATAAAAACACGGATCGTTCACATGGATGTGTTGGGTATTAATAAGGTTTTCATGACTTTCATTCTGTAAAAGCAGGGCAAGGTTTTTCCAGCCCGTAGGCGCGATACCGGGGTTCGTTAAGGTATCGCTATCTGCCAAAAAGTAGCGACTATCTTGTGGAATCACCAAGTCATTATTCACCGACTCGTAAGACTCCAACATCTCTTCCCCTAGTATGACGGCCTTGGGTTTCACTAGGTTCACGCTGTGGATTAATACTTTGCCGCGCAATGTGGTGTTAATCAAAGCGGATACGACGCCAATCTTGGCGCAAGCAGTCACCGCAACCATTAATTCAGCACGGTTCTCAATCATGATCGCAATGGTATCGCCCTTTTTAAGGCCCGTGGACAGTAAAAAATGCGCCATTCTATTGGCCCACTCATTAAACTGGGTATAGGTTAGCTGTATATCCCCTTGTATGAAGGCCAATCCATCTGGGTTTTGTTGTTGAGCCAACTGCACACACAGACCTATGCCCACCGTGCGGGTTTTATCTTCGGTGTCCCCCATTTTTAGGCCTTTGATTAAACCTGGAAGGCCCTGTACTAACGCCGGTATCTTCCCCAAAAATTGTGGCCAGCTAATTACATCTGAAGATTTCATAAGGTGTACATCCGTTATTTTTATTGTTGATGACCCTCATTGTGCGCCAAACCGTCCAAAGGGTCATGGTCAAAGGGTTACAAAAAACTGGCAAATGGTCTCACATTGGCGTTATGCTTAAACCATAACAATAAGACGTATAGCTATGATAAAAAGAGAGCTCACCGCATCGTCGGCCTTAGTACTTGATTTGTTTGACGGTCTCAATGAACAAGGCCTTTTGAGTGAATATGATTTACAACAGCTCAATATCTCCCGGCACCAGTTACTACAAGTGGAAGAGCGCGCACCGGTATCCGCCATTATCAAGTTATGGCAATGTGCCTTAAGCAAACCTCACCCAGCTAACCTAGGTTTATCCATAGGGCAACGACTTAACCCTTTAGCGCGGGGCCTTTTAGCCCATTTAGTCTCACATACTGAAAATATGGGGGATGCACTGGCCTTGTTTCGTGAAAAAAGCGATCTGATGAGCGAAGCTGAAAAAATAGTTTTTTCACAGAGCAATGGAAAGATACGCATACAATATGACTTTGTAAGCCCCGAGCATTATCACAAAATGGCCATAGAGCGCAGCTTCAGCTCAGGCCTTACTTGGTGCCAAGCCCTCACAGGTGAAAAAATTATGCCAGTAGAGTGTGCTTTTCGCCATGCTCCGGTTGACTACCTAGAGCAATGCCAACAAGTATTTGGCAACAACATTTTGTTTAATCAATCACAAGATTACATGCTCTTTGACGCCAATCTAATGTCGATGCCCTTAATTAACCGCAATGCCTATTTAAAGGACCTATTACTTGAACGGGCCGAGAGTGTTGAAAAAGACCTGCTACCCAGCACACTTTCAACACAGGTTATTCACACCATAGAAGCCAACATTGAAAGTAGCTCAATTGGTGTTTTGGCCATTGCCCAGCATTTAAATATGAGCCGCCAAACTCTGGCCCGTAAATTAAAACAAGAAGACACCCATTTTAGCGAGCTACTTACTCAGGTACGTAAACGCTTAGCCCTTGAGCACTTGTCTAATAGGCGCTGCCAGATTGAGCGACTGAATGAAAAACTAGGTTATGAAGAACCCAGTGCTTTTCATAAAGCCTTTAAATCTTGGTTTAAAATGACACCTAAGGCCTACCAGCAGTTACATCTAAAGTAGCGCCTTTTTCAGGTACAGTGACAGACATTGCGCTTCAAAAAAAACAAAGGCCATGTTATGTTGCCTGCCATTATTATTGCTTACAATTGGAATTAATCCTTGTCTAGTCGTTCATATCATCACGGGGATTTAAAGAGTGCTTTATTAAAAGCCGCCCAACACATACTGAATGATAAAGGTATCGAGGGGCTTTCGTTACGTGCCATTGCCGCCGACGCTGGGGTCTCGCATATGGCCCCCTACGCACACTTTAAAAATAAGTCACAGTTGTTTCAAGCAGTGGCAACACTGGGCTTTACCGAACTGGGCGAACTCATGAGTCAGGTACAAGACGACTCCCCGCCAACCCGAGAATTAATACTTCTATATGGCGCGCAATATATTGAGTTTGCCATTCGTCACCCACAAATGTATCGCCTAATGTTAAGCCAAACGCATCCGGGCAAACATTTAGAATCTGATCCACAGGCAGACAAAGCGGTATTGGATGAATTACAAACAGCATCATTACGTCCCTACACTTTACTGCGAGACGGTTTTGCTCATTATGAAACCGATAAAAACAAAGTGAAAATACAGGCTCAAGGGGCTTGGGCCATAGTGCACGGCATTGCCGCGCTAATTATTGAAGGGCACATTGTGATTGATGAAGGCATGACGACTAAGGAATATTTAGCCACTGCTGCTATGCAAATTTGATCAATGAATAAATAGCATTAACATTTATTTGAAATAGGACTACATAAATGTAGTCCTATTATTTACAGTATAAAATATTAAAGACCCGTTCTTAGGCATACCTTAAAACTTGCTCCTGCAGTTTTTAGATACCTTCCATCCTGAACATATACGCTCCTTGCCATCCGACAATTGCTCCCTGCATTGTTCTGATAAGTGACATCCCTGTCACGACCATGACACAGCGCTTTCGTAGCTAATGCTATGCGAGTCCGCTAGGGCATATACGCTCCTTGGCATCCATGCCACCGCGCTATACCGCCCATCCCTGGGCATATACGCTCCTTGGCATTCGACAATTGCTCCCTGCATTGTTCTGATAAGTGACATCCCTGTCACGACCCTGCCACCGCGCTATTGCCTATAGGGATGTAGGTACTTAGAATTTGTCTGGAACAAAATTCTGACCGCCCATCCTTGGGCATAAAAAAGCCGCAAGCAAGCTTGCGGCAAAATGAAAG
>JAPYOO010000205.1:0-2990 GCA_029938135.1 Bermanella sp.
AGGGTGAAAAACGTTTTACTATGGAATATGCGGTATTTAGTGAACAGCAGGACTGCGTGGCCGCAAAAGGCGAAGGCACTATTGTGTATTATGACTATAAACTGGGCAAGAGCTGCCCTATTCCTGCGGCCATACTTGATACCTTTAACAGTATATAAAGAGCAAACAATAGAAATGAAGAGGTCACTTTAATTAAATTAAGGTAAAAAAAGCGCCCGAAGGCGCTTTTTTATATAGGAACCACTTTATTGGTTAACTACTCATTTACTTGCTCACTTACTTACCCAGGTAGTGCCTTCACGGCTATCTTGCAGTTCAATACCTTGAGCATCTAAATCCATACGGATTTTATCAGCTAGGCCAAAGTCTTTGTCTTTTTTAGCCTGTTTACGTTGTTCGATCATGCCCTGATTACGGATTTTGTCTAATTCAACGCCTTTAAATTATTCTAATAACAGGGCCGTTAGTACGCGCATCTAAGATGTGTAGGTATGAGTAAACGATTTACCATGGAGCACGCAGTATATAGAGAACAGCAAGATTGCTTCGCCGCAAAATGAGGGCTTAATTGTGTATTACGGCTACAAGCAAGGAGAAAGCTGTGCCATACCTGAGAACATACTGGAAAGCTTTGAAGACCATTAACTCCTTTCGCGCCTTTAATTGTTTAAAGCAACATCACTACTGCCAACAAACTAAGTTGAACTCGCATAAAGCCACACTTAAGTGCCATTAAAAGTAAACTGATATTTAACATGTAGGTTTTTCAGAGCTAAACTTGGAAACAATATCGCTTCCAATTCAGAGATAAAATCTAGATTAAAGCCTTCTGGTGATACTGACTCAATAGACACATCAATTACTTTTCCTTCTGGTGTAATCTTGAAATAAAACTTTACACTCCCACCTTGGCTTTTATTACCCTTGGATTTACTTGTGTAATACCGACTAAATTTTTCTCTATTTTCTTCCATCACACAACGAATTATACTCATCTGTTTTTTTGATTGAGTCATTCCCTCCCAATTCGCACTTGTAGAATCTACGCCACACGGAGTGAGCACCACTTTCGAAGCGATATTAACTTGAGGAATATGGAAATCATTTATTGAAACCTCCCCTAACAACTTGACTACCTTTTCATGCAGGCTTACTACGACTTTACTATAACCCACAGAATTAGAATTAAGCCGCACTTCAACATCTTTAAGTAATATTTTTATATGGTCAATTTTTTTCAAGTCCGATAAGTCATACGACGTAGAATTCACAATTTGCTCTAGCGTTGACTCCAGTAAAGTTAAATCTCGCTCAATTAATTCATCAGCCAAAATTTCATGGGTCAATCCACAGTTAATTAAAAACAAACAGTACAAAATAAAGTAACGCATTGTGCCCCCTATAAAAAAAACACCTTGTTTTCACAAAGCGCTTTACATTAACTAAACCGACAACCAATGAGTTACTTACTTACCCAGGTAGTCCCTTCACGGCTATCTTGCAGTTCAATACCTTGTGCATCTAAATCCATACGGATTTTATCGGCCAGGGCAAAGTCTTTGTCTTTTTTAGCCTGCTTACGTTGTTCGATCATGCCCTGAATATAGGCTTCATCTAACTCCACGCCTTGTTTAAAGTAATCTTTGGCGTCCGTCTGCAAACAGCCCAATACATCCGCCAGCACTTTTAATAATGCACCCAGTTGATTTTTTTCATCGCCCTTCGCTTTATTAATCACCGTTACTAATTCAAACATCACGGCAATGGCTTTAGGGGTATTAAAGTCATCATCCATGGCGGCTTTAAAGCGTTCTTTAAAATCAATAACCGTAGTGTTATCCGCCGGTACTTCCACGCTAATGTCACACTCTTTTAGCGCGTTGTATAAACGGTTTAATTTCACTTCAGCGTCTTTAAGACCGTCTTGTGAGTAATTAATTTCGCTACGGTATTGCACACTGGCCAAGAAGAAACGAATCACTTCAGCGTCGTATTCTTTTAATACGTCACGAATGGTAAAAAAGTTACCCAAAGATTTGGACATTTTCTCGCCATCAATACGTAAGGCGCCCGCGTGCATCCAGCTATTAGCATAGGTCTCACCGGTAGCTGCTTCGCTTTGTGCGATTTCATTTTCGTGGTGAGGGAATTTTAAATCTGGGCCGCCACCATGAATATCAAAGTTATTACCCAAGCAGCAGGTCGACATGGCTGAACACTCTATATGCCAGCCCGGACGCCCTTCACCCCAAGGGCTAGCCCAAGATGGCTCGCCTGGTTTTGCGGCTTTCCACAAAACAAAATCCAAAGGATCTTCTTTGTCTTCAACAACATCTACTCGTGCACCGGCTTCTAGGTCTTCAAGTATTTTTCCAGACAGTTTGCCATAACCTTCAAATTTACGTACTCGGTAATAAACGTCGCCGCCTTTACCTACATACGCATATTCTTTTTTGATAAGCGTTTGCACCATATCCAAGATACCTTGAATGTGGTCAGTGGCTTTAGGCTCGCTATCGGGTGTGAGTACATTTAACTTAGTAAAATCTTCATTCATGGCTTGAACCATGCGATCTACCAATACGTTAAAGTCTTCACCGTTTTCGCTTGCGCGATTAATAATTTTATCGTCTATATCGGTAATGTTACGGATATAGTTTACGTCGTAACCCACATGACGCAGATAGCGCACAATCACGTCAAACGACACCATCACACGGGCATGGCCCATATGACAAAAATCGTAAACCGTCATGCCACACACGTACATGCCTACTTTGCCATCAACGATCGGCGTAAAGATTTCTTTCTGACGGGTTAACGTGTTGTATATGGATAGAGCCATTGAGGTTCCTACAGTTTTTTACTAATTTTAAACTAAAAATTACAAGTACGAGGGCAGCCCCTGCCCGATCATTTTAAAAGATCGCCCACTGGGTGGCCTCGTACGTTTCTTACTTACGCTAGCGCTTTATCTTCACGCAACCCAA
>JAPYOO010000205.1:3090-6154 GCA_029938135.1 Bermanella sp.
GGGTGGCCTCGTACGTTTCTTACTTACGCTAGCGCTTTATCTTCACGCAACCCAATGGTCAGGTTAAATACTGGCTTTTCACTCGTATGATCAAAGCGATCTGCCACGTAATAGCCTTCACGTTCAAACTGAAAAACAGTTTCTTGCTCTGCATTCGCCAAAGCCGGTTCAATGAGTGCCGTTGTCGTGACTAACGAGTCTTGCGTTAGGCAATCTAAGAAATCTTTATTGCCACCATCTGGGTTGGCTTCATTGAATAAACGATTATAAACGCGTAACTCGGTTTCAACCGCATGCTGGCAGCTGATCCAGTGCACGACGCCTTTTGGTTTAACGCCATCTTCAGGATCACAACCTAAGGTATTTTCTATGAGGATGGCATTCACTTGAGTGATATTACCCTGCTCGTCTTTTTCAAAGCTTTCGGCTTCAAGTACGTAGCCGTGACGCAGGCGAATACGTTTGCCTACACAAAACTTTTTCTTGAACTTTTTACTGTACTCTTCTTTGAAGTCAGCTTGGTCAATATAAATTTCATGGCTAAAAGGCACGTCGCGCACACCCATTTCTGGACGATCCTGCAAGTTAGCAACTGCAATGTTCTCGCTATGATCCGCCGCCATATTGCTAATGACCACTTTAAGTGGGTTTAGAACACACATTGCACGGGGTGCATTTTGGTTAAGGTCGTCACGAATGAAGAACTCAAGCTGCGCTACATCAACGGTGCCATCGGTTTTTGCTACGGCTAATGAATCACAAAAATTACGAATGGCGCTTGAGGTATAACCACGACGACGCATACCACTAATGGTAGGCATACGTGGGTCATCCCAACCGTTAACCACTTTGCTTTCTACTAGAGCACGCAATTTACGTTTGCTGGTCACTGTATAATTAATATTCAGACGGCCAAATTCATACTGGTGCGGTGTGGCAGGTACCGGCAAGTTTTCGATAAACCAGTCGTATAGTGGGCGATGATCAGCAAATTCCAACGTACATACCGAATGACTAATGCCTTCAATAGCGTCCGACTGGCCATGGGCAAAATCGTAGCTTGGGTAAATACACCATTTATTGCCCGTTTGGTGATGATTGGCCTTCTTAATACGGTAAATGTACGGGTCACGCAGGCTCATGTTAGGCGCGGCCATATCAATTTTAACGCGCAGACCACAGGCCCCTTCGTCAAAGTCACCGGCACGCATCTTTTCAAATAACGCTAGGTTTTCGTCTATGCTGCGCTCACGAAATGGGCTGTTGGTGCCTGCTTTTTCGAAGTTGCCACGGTATTCTTTGGTTTGATCGCTGCTTAAATCACATACATACGCCTTGCCCTCTTTAATAAGAAGAACAGCCCACTCATGTAACTGATCAAAGTAGTCAGAGGTGTAATGAATCTTGCCGCCCCACTCAAAACCCAGCCATTTAACATCGTCTTGAATGGCTTGTACGTATTCGTCTTCTTCTTTTTCAGGGTTGGTATCGTCAAAACGTAAGTTACATTGACCACCAAATTGCTGTGCTAGACCAAAGTTCACACAGATAGCCTTAGCATGACCTATGTGCAGGTAACCATTTGGCTCTGGGGGAAAACGGGTTGTAATAGAGGTGTGTTTACCGGCCGCTAAATCATCCTGGATGATTTTTTCGATAAAATTAGCAGGTTTGGCCTTTTCTTCAGTCATTTCGACCTTTTCTTCAGACATTCAGTTAACTCAATTGATTTATTGCGCGCGCTATTGGCACTCTTTAACTAGCGAGCGTGGGGCAAAAGCCGTATTATAGCGGCCTTTAAAATATAGAACACCTCTATTACTCGTTGTGTTCACAATCACGCATAAAAGGTGACTTCATGACTCAGGTTCTACTTAAAACGACGTTTGGCGACGTAACTATTACGTTAAATGATGAAAAAGCACCCAAAACGGTTGAAAACTTCCTTAAGTACGTGGAAGACGAATACTTTAACGGTTTGATCTTTCACCGTGTAATTGACGGTTTCATGGTTCAAGGCGGCGGCATGGAAGAAGACATGTCTGAGCGTACTAGCAAACACGCTGCAATCGAAAACGAAGCGGATAACGGCCTTTCTAACAAGACCGGCACTATCGCTATGGCCCGTACTATGGATCCACACAGTGCTTCTAGCCAGTTTTTCTTCAATGTAAAAGACAACAACTTCCTAGATCACACTAGCAAGAACTCTGAAGGTTGGGGCTACTGCGTATTTGGTGAAGTAACGGAAGGTATGGACGTTGTTAACCGCATTAAAGCTGTTAAGACCGGTATTACCCGTGGTCACCAGGATGTACCTGTTGAGCCAGTTAAAATTGAAAGCGCTGTTGTTGTTAAATAAGTCTAAATAGCCAAAGTGATTAAGCAGTCTATGACAAGTTGGTTCATTAGCGACTTACATTTAGCGCCCGAGGAGACCCGCATTACAGCGGGTTTTCTTGATTTCTTAACAAAAACGCAAGCCAATCAACATCTCTACATTTTGGGGGATTTTTTCAATTACTGGGTAGGCGATGACATTGTTGACCCCTACGTTGAAACAATCAAACAAGCCTTAAGAGATACCGCAACTCGTGGCGTGAAACTTTTTTTCATGCACGGTAATCGTGACTTTTTAGTGGGCAAGCAGTTTTGCAGCAACATTAAAGCCACTTTGCTCGATGACCCAACCCTTGTGAATTTAAACGGTGAACCGGTACTGCTGATGCACGGCGACAGCCTATGCACCAAAGACCAAGAGTACATGCAGTTTAGAGCCATGGTACGCAGTAATGATTGGCAGCAAAACTTCTTAAGTCAATCAATTAAAGATCGCCTTGCCTTTGCACAAAAAGCCCGCGAAGAGAGCCTGAAAGGCAATGCCATGAAAGACATGGACATTTTGGATGTGACGATAAGTGAAGTGAACAGGCTCATGAGTGATCATAAGGTCACCCGTATGATTCATGGCCACACCCACAGACCCAATACCCATGATTTCCAGCATCAAAATACCCCTATGCAACGCATTGTACTAGGAGACTGGTATACACAAGGCTGGTAC
>JAPYOO010000628.1 GCA_029938135.1 Bermanella sp.
TGGCACTTGCCTGTCCATCACTGACACTTACCGTGACACTGTGCTCGCCTACATCCGCTTGCGATGGTACGCCTGATAACGTACTGCCTGTAAAGCTTAACCAATTAGGTTTAGTTGTCGCACTATAGGTTAAACTGTCACCATCTTCATCGGTTGCGGTGAGCGTGTAACTATAAGCGGCATCTTCATTGGCTTGTATTACAGCTGTGCTTGAAATAATAGGGGTTGAATTAGTATTGGTTAAAGTCATTTTCGGCAATATTTCAATAGTCGCAAGCTCATTCAATGTAATCGTTTCGACATAATCATCATAACCAGTCAATGAGTACGTCACTGTAACCTCACCGCTCGGATGCTTGATGATAAAAGTACCTACATTATTACTTAAAGAGCCGACACCACGGTTTGTTATTATACGTACCCGCGATAATGCATCACCCGTCGCCGCATCCGTAACCTTGCCTCGAATAGTTCCTTTAAAGCCGGCACCTGTTGAAGCAAGTATAATGTTATAGCTACTCTTGCTTGCATCAAAGACATTCTCCGCATCGGGCGATATACTGACCTTGACGTAATAAAGACCAGACTCAGTAATAGGTAATGAGACTATTTCTCCTTCACCTTCTAAGCCATCATCTGTTGGCTCACCTATACGTGTTACGCCATCGCTTTGATAAAATTCTATTTGAGGGTCAATACCAAGTCCGACATCTTCTAATCTCAACTCTAAATTCCAAACACCATCCGCATTAGGGTTAGCATAAAAAACATACCAATCTTCATCTACTTCTTCGTGCAAGGTGTGGGTGTTAACTGTTATTGCATCTTGTGATAGCACACTCGCTTCATCAGGTGTGTTATCTGGCTCATAGCCATCCCCCTCACCCGCAGCAAGTACACGATTAACCACAAAGGTTACCGGTGTTGCATGATAGTCATCTGCATTTTGGGCCTCTAAAGTAACTTGGTATGCGCCTGCAAAACTAAAACTATCGACTGTTAGCTCAAAGTTATTACCTGCGGTATTACTCAGCACTTTGGTCGTTGATGCACCATCGGGGCCATAAATATGCGCTGAGACATTAGTGATAGCCGAGGTACTCACAATATTATTAACATACAAGGTAAGTGAATCAGAATCAGTTAACTCAACAATATTCTCAGTAGCTG
>JAPYOO010000629.1 GCA_029938135.1 Bermanella sp.
CCTGCACTTGAACATTCTCAAGTGCAGCTTTGGTAAGTTAGAACAGCATATCTACACCAAAACGAACAAGCGTCGCATCGGTATCTATAGAGGAATTTTCAGTGGCAATTAGCTCAACTTTAAAGGCAGCTGAATCATGAAAGTCATGACGTAAACCGATAGTGTGAGTGACGATGTCACGGTCAACGCTAGGAAAGCCGCCTGCGTACTGGGCATTTGTTACTAGCCCACCAAAACCATTGGGTAATGCAGTGTCACCAGTAGCTTTAGCAGCTAGGCCCGATACGCTGTCTACGCTATTTGAAGACAATGAGTAGTGAACCGAGCTAACACCAAAACTATAGACAACAGATGCCAGCATGCGAGTTTCATCGGCGATTAATAAGTGGTCTTGAAAATCAACAAGAGCGTATTCAAAAAGGACTTTTACTGGGTGAAAATCAATGTCAAATCCCACACCTGAAAACACCACCGTTGAGTTGTCGAATCTAATATACTTATCAACAAAGCTAGTATCTGTTATTGCAGCGGCAGGGCCATCGATTCCGGTAGATTCAATCGTAACGTCACCCTGAACATAAATGAGTTTTACCGTATAGTTTTCAAGTTCAAATTGAGCATTACTGGCTATCAAAGGTTTGTAGTCAGACACCCTTGTATCAGGGTCATCAGAATAGCTTTCACGGTTACCAATGGTGAGCATGTATTGGCTGTCGATGTTACCTATGGGTAAATTATATAAAAAACTTACACCATCTACGTTAGTCACTTGTGCAGCATAAACTTCTACCGGTGGACGAATCCAGTGATAGGTATAACCCACTTCTAGGTACTCAGAGAACATATAAAATGGGGTTCTAATGCGACCCATTTTAACATTCAGAGTAGGGGTTAAGTTGTAAGAGACGTATAACCATTCAAATTCAGGTTTATAGTTTTCGGTGCCGCGAGCAATTAACTGGCCGGTCACGGTTAAACCTTCTCCCATGGGGGAGGATGCCTGTAGGGCATATAAGCTATTTTTGTCGTATTCCAATTGATTCTCGTACCCAAGGTAAGAGTCATCATCGTTATCTAGGGTCATGCCACCCACAAACGAGGCAAACCCCTGAAACGTTACTTCGGCGTGGCTAATGAAGCTTGTGAACATTAAGCAGCTTATACTTA
>JAPYOO010000206.1 GCA_029938135.1 Bermanella sp.
AGTTAAGCGGCAAAGCTTTGCCACTTGCGGCATAAATTGAAACTTATACGGATACAACCATGAACGACACTCAACAAGTTCTCGAAAATCGTGTCATTTTAGTGACAGGTGCAAGCTATGGCATAGGAAAGGCCGCTACATATGCCTTCGCACAAGCCGGCGCCACAGTCATTATGCTGGCCCGCACCGAAAATATGCTTAATGAAATATATGACGATCTATTAGCAAAAGGCTTACCTGAGCCCGTGATTGTGGCATTTGATCTAGAAACAGCCCAAGAGGAAGCTTATTTTCAACTTCGCGATATGATTGGTAAAGAATTTGGTCATTTAGATGGCCTACTGCTTAATGCCAGCATGCTTGGGCAGCGCACCCCTATTTCCAACTACAATTGGCAAACTTGGAACCGGGTGATGAACATAAACCTCAATAGCCAGTTTTTAATGTCACGGACCTTGCTGCCATTGCTAGAAGAAGCCCCAGGTGACGCCTCTATGCTTTTCACCTCATCGAGCGTAGGTCGTCAGTCTAAAGCGTTTTGGGGCGCTTACGCGGTATCTAAATTCGCCATCGAAGGGCTTATGCAAACACTGGCCAGTGAACTCGAAAACATCAGTAATATACGGGTAAACAGCATTAACCCAGGTGCCACTCGCACAAGCATGCGCGCTGAAGCCTACCCTGCTGAAAACCCCGCCTCAGTAAAAGACGCAGATAGTCTGATGAAGCAATATATCTACTTATTCAGCAGCGAGAGCCAACACATAAATGGCCAAGCTTTGGATTATTCGCAAGAATAAACCCTAGGGCGGAGTCCAGTACTCCGCCCTAGACCAAAAGCGTCAATTAATTGTATTAAAATACTCAATAAACCATTCAATTTCCTGTCACTTATCAACGCCAGTTTTTTAACACCCTCTAAATCCAACCCTTTAAACTACCTAACCTATTGTTTTGTAAGCGAAAACACAAAACTTGTACACTTGGCATACAATTCGCTTTATATCTCGGGTCAATCTAGTTTTTTGAGGTCACCCATGGCGACTCAGGTTTCAAATATGCCAGCACAGCACGATGAGAAGCTGACCCCGTTTTCGGATCTTGCTGCTAAACCGCAAATTAAATCCGATATTTTGGTCCGTTTATCAACGTTTTTACAAACTACTTTGGATTACCAAAAAATCCTTACTCTGTTTAAGCGGGAAATCGCTGCCGCCGTATTAGTGGACGGTATTGCTTTTGAAAATAAAGATAATGGCGTGAGCTTTAGTATCGGCCATCTAGGCACCCATTCTTGCAGCTATCAGTTAAATGCACAGGGCTGTAAATTAGGCGATATTACTTTTCATCGCAGCACTCGCTTTCGTGAACACGAACTGGCCAACATTGAAGCGTTGATGGGCACTCTGGTTTACCCTCTGCGCAATGCCATGCGCTATAAAAATGCGTTAGATCAGGCATTTAAAGACCCACTCACCGGAGCGGGTAACCGTATCGCCCTAAACGATGCTTTAAAACGCGAAATGGAATTGGCCAGACGTCATTCCTATGAATTAAGTTTTTTGATGTTGGATTTAGACCACTTTAAAGCCATCAATGATAACTTTGGCCATTTAGTGGGGGATGACGTTCTTAAAGCTGTGGTGGAAAATATTAAAGAGTGCATCCGCCAAACCGATATTTGTTTTCGTTATGGGGGAGAAGAGTTTGTGGTGTTATTAAATAATGCCAATATAGCAAACGCTAGACTCATTAGTGAACGTATTCGCATGAGTATCGAAGCCTATTGCCTACAAACAGCTAATGGCCCCTTGCAAGCCACCATTAGCTGTGGACTTGCTATTTTACAACCCGATGATGATGCGCATTCACTCATGGATAAGGCAGATAAAGCCCTATACAAAGCTAAAGGGACTGGTCGTAATAAAGTATGTGTGTTTGAGCATTTACCTCAAGCCGAATTGTGTAACTAAACAGAAAACAAACCACAGGGTTGAAACTTACCTGCAATCCTGTGGCGTCAATATTGTTAAAACGCTAAAATGCGCCCATGAAATTTGAAATCACCCCCATCGCATACATCCAGTCTTGTTATAAAGAAAAATTTGCCACGCCTAGGCAACCGGGATTGGTTACCGCCGGCACCGGAAAAATCCAGCTTATTCCGCCTTTTAATCATCCAGATACCGTTGATGGCTTAGAAAACTGCAGCCATTTGTGGCTTCAGTTTGTGTTTCATCAGTGCCTAGAGCAAGGTTGGAAAAATAAAGTTCGCCCGCCCCGCTTGGGTGGCAATAAAAAGATGGGCGTATTTGCCACTCGAGCCACTCACCGACCCAACGGTCTAGGTTTGTCGGTGGTTAAATTGGACAGTATTGAAATTGAAAAACAAAATGTTATTTTACATGTTAGCGGATTAGATTTAATTGATGGCACCCCTATCGTTGATATAAAGCCGTACATTCCTTATAGCGATGCCTTAATGCACGCATCGTATAATTTTGCGCAAACAGCACCTGCTAAACTTAAAGTGTATTTTTCGAGCCAAGCGACAACCACGCTAAACCAGCAAGCCAATACAAATGAGCTTTCTACATTTATTGAACAGGTATTAGCGCAAGACCCACGACCCGCCTTTCATGAAATAGATGAACAACGGATTTATGGGGCGAATCTGGAAAGTTTTAATGTCACTTGGTGTTATAAACAAATTGAGCAAGACATTTCGATTGAAGTGCAGGCCATTACATCCGTGTAATGGCCTGCTATTAGAAATTAGTTAGTTTCTATAAACTAAGCAGCCTGCTTTTTTTCCTGAACAGGAACTTGGTTTTTCACTAAAGACTTTTTATGAGCCAAGGCATATTTATGTAGCCCAGGTAAATGAATGTCTTGCAGGTAGCTTTTCCACGTAAAGCTACTGGCCAATATTTCGAACTTACGCTGCTCTTCCTGACTAAACTTCGCGCTTAATTGCTCAAGTTTGGCGCTATCAAAACGATACTTTGCTGCGGTATAAAAACCAAATATCATGGCTAAACTGGCCGTAGTTTGCGCTTTTAAAAGTTGCTTATCAGCGCTTTTAGATCCGAATAAACGGGACACACTTGTTTTAACCCAAGTATAGGTGGTTAAGGCACGCATGTATAAACCAAATTTTTTCGGGCTAACCGTTTTAAACGTCTCATTTGGTTTACCGGCGAACAACTTAGGCAAAGATTCGTATTGCTCAAGTGATGCCTGCTGCATGTAATCAATAAACTGCTTTAAGCGAATGGGGTTACTACTGCCGCTGCAACATTGATAAATTCGGTAACCTTCGCTCTTGGTTAATAACTCAGCCCCACTTAACAAGGCTGCGTTGGCAACTAAATCCACCGGAATAACATCCAGCAGGCCATTATCGTCTCCTGGGAAAATAGACACTCGCCCTTTGGCATAGGCATAAATTAAGGCATCAGCCACTTTCACCCCTTCTACCCAGCCCGGTACAGGAGAGCTAATAGTACTTTCAATAATTGAAGGGCGCAGCAGCGTAAGATTGTTTTTCCCCAATCCTTGAATCAGTAACTGCTCTCCCATCCACTTGGTAAAGGTGTAGGTGTCATTCCAGCCGTAATGGCGAGACTGTGTTATGCCAAGCTCAATGAGTTTTTGATCTTGTTTCACAATACTCGTGAAACGGGTGCGAATGCCCTCGATTTTTTGCTGCAACTTGGCAATCACTGTATCGATGGCATAAGTATCGTGATCAATTGCCTCTATAAGACCCGATGCGGGTGCCGCCACTTTTTCACGCATCACGCCCGAATTGTGGCCATTTACATAACACGTGGACACTTGCACCACTGGGGTTACGGACTGAGGCGCACTTTTATAATTGGCCAAGGCCACAATGTTATTAAGGCAAAGCGTGTTGATTTCGAGCGCTTGGTCCATGGCCTCTCTGAAGTTAACACTGGCGGCAGAGTTAATAATTAGGTTTAGCTGGCTGGCAATGCCTGCAAAGGTGGGGCTGTCTAAGCCAAACATGGGCTGGGTTAACTCACCCTCAACAATCTGTACCTTTTCACTGATAAATGACTCAAACCGCTCACCATGCTCACTGCGCAGCACATCAAATAGGCTGGAGCCAAAAACCCCTTCCACCGCCCTTTGCTGGGCAGATTGTTGCTTGCTGCCACGAATTAGCAGGTAAATACGCCCTATTCCGGGTACCTCCCTTAGTATTTTTTCAACAATTGCCTTTCCCAAAAAACCACTGGCACCAGTAATAAAGACCTGCTGGTTCTCTAAAGACGAAATAACATTAAGCGAGTGCTGATGAGCCATAAGTGCCTCTTTTATTTTTATTGTATTGTTTCAATCTGTAACAAATTGTAAGCGTATTTTGGCGCAATGCACCCAGACAGTCCAGATGTTAGACAAACTTACATAGGATTAATGATATACATTGCCACAAAACGAACATTAAACGCGATTAGACCTTAGCTGCTGGGTAATGTTGAAGGATTTTGAGCGACATTGCCCGCTCACTGCTAACCTCTATAAATGAGCTGGACTTTGATCGTACAGGCACCTTCTTACGTTGGGATGAATTTTGTCGACATCCATTAAGATAAAAAATAGCCTCGTGAGGCGACTTTTTTTCATATCCCTGCCACTTACTCTTTTGGCCGGGCTTATGTATGCCGGCAGTATTGTGTATATGGAAACACAATCTTTAAAAGCCAGCCAACATGCTCAAGTTGAAGGTCAAATAAAACAATTGGCCCAAGTGATTGCCATTCCCACCTGGAATTTAGATCAACAGTTTATTAACAGCTATTTAAAACAATATGCAGTGGCCCCCTATATTCGCTGTATTGAGCTGGTCTCTGACGCCAATTTAAAAGAGCAATCTCCTAAGGGATGCCAGCACCCCGAACAGGGGGCATTTTTACACAGCGAACCCATAATTTATGAAGGCCAGTACATCGGTGTGGTCGTGGCGTCATTTATCATCGAATTGGACAATCAACGTTTAAACTTCATATTATTAAGCCGTCTACCGGTGGCTTTAGTGGCTTTATTGTCCATTTTCCTCGTGGTATTTGTGGTATTTAAGCGCTGGGTGGTCAACCCCATTCAGGCCATGATGAACAGTATTGAGCAATTTCAAAAAGACGGTGAACACCACGCGGTTAATTGGCACAGCCAGGATGAGGTGGGCACGTTAGTGGAGGTCTTTAATGAAGCACAAAAGCGTCAGATTCATCACGAAAAAATCCTCACCTCAGAGCGGGACAAAGCAGAACAAGCCTTAATTGAATTAAAAGAAGCCCAATCCCAGTTAGTAGAAAGTGAAAAAATGGCGTCTTTAGGCAGCCTAGTGGCAGGCATTAGCCATGAAATAAACACCCCCTTAGGCGTGGCCCGAACAAGCTCCAGTCATGTAAACGACGCCCTCACTAAAGTACAAAAGTCATTTGATGACGGCACCCTAACCAAAAGTGATATGCACAGCTTTTTGGAATTAAGCAAAGACGGCCTGCACTTAATGACCGCTAACTTGATTCGCGCCAGCGAACTGATGAATAGCTTTAAACAAGTGAGTGCCGATCAATCTCATGATGAGATTCGTGTATTTAATTTACACGATTACTTACAAGAAACTGTTTACACCTTGAAGCCAAATTTGAAGCGTTATCAAGTGGCCGTATTAATAGAGTGTGATGAAAGCATTGAGTGGAATAGCTATCCTGGGGCTTTTTCTCAAATCATTACTAACTTAATCATGAACAGTTTGTACCATGCTTACAATAAAACTGAGCAAGGCAATATTCGAATTCAAGTTATGGAAGATACCGACACTTTAGCAATTAAGTATCAAGATGATGGTTCTGGTATGCCACAAGATGTACTTAAGAAAATATTTGATCCTTTTTTTACGACCAAACGGGGTAAGGGAGGAACCGGCTTAGGCATGCACATAATTTATAATTTAGTCACACATAAACTACAAGGAACCATTGAAGCTCAGTCGGAAGTGGGTTCTGGCACCAGCTTTAATTTAAAGCTTCCCTTAAATATAAAAGTAGAAGAACCTAATACTCAAAGCCAGTCCCTCTAATTTCACT
>JAPYOO010000630.1 GCA_029938135.1 Bermanella sp.
CTCGACAACTTTAATTTACTGGTCTTTATAATAAGGATAGCCATAAAAAGGGATGGTGGATATTTTGGCCCAAACTGAAAAAGACATACCTAAATATATGCGCCTTAATGCTAAGACTCTGTATGAATTAGGGCAGGGTATAGAGGCGGCTTTGGAAGCGGCAGAGCGAAGTGATTTCCCAGGTCTTACGCAAGCCTGTTATCAATTGTGCTGGCAACAGGCGGTGGAGCAACTACAGGAAGAGTATCAGCTGGAAATACCATCATCATTGGACTTGATCGATGTAAGTGATAAACAAAGCTTACAGAATGCCCTCTTAAAAATGGTGGCGCTTAGTGGGGTTCAATGGCAACTGCAAACCGCAAAAAATCAAGCGCTGACCCAATTTCAAAGTGGCTTTAAATTAGTATTGGCACGCAGTTTATTAGACGCATTAGATCTTATGAATGCTAAGGGTTTGTGGCGCTTTGATGTTCAACGCAATGTGCAGCAGCTTCAAAAGCGGGTATTTTCGGCCGTAGATGAATATACGTTTTAGTTAGGAAGTCATTGCCCAAATGCGCCATATATATGTGATTAAAAATGCGTTATCCAGTATCACTTTCACGTCAAGCTTTTGCCAAGAGGGAAGGTTAATGTTTGAGTCACAAGGGCAAGCATAGTGTGACGGTTGTAACATTGACGCTACGCAGCACTTTAATCCTGTAGACGTGACCCGTCAGTGGGGGCTAAACTGCATTATAAGGCTGTAATAATTCAGTTTCACTTCCACTTAAAGCAACAGAGTTCCTATGGCGACAATCTTAATAGTTGATGATTCGGCCACGATGATGGAAGGCCATAAACGTATCCTGGAACGTCAGGGTCATACCGTTTATAGCGCAGAAGATGGCGAAGAAGGAGTAGCTCGCGTATTAGAGCTTATGCCTGATTTAGTGTTAATGGACGTGGTTATGCCCAAAATGAATGGCTTTCAAGCTACGCGTAAGATCAGTAAAAATGAGCTGACCAAACATATTCCAGTGGTGATAGTGACCTCTAAAGATCAAGAGACCGATATCATGTGGGGTAAACGCCAAGGGGCCAAAGATTACCTAATTAAGCCGGCTGACGAAGAGCAATTGAAGGCCACGGTTGACCGCTTATTGGCTGAAGTGGCTCAGTA
>JAPYOO010000631.1 GCA_029938135.1 Bermanella sp.
GATATGCGTCGCAAATTTGTGGCTGGAAACTGGAAAATGCAAGGCTCGTTAGCCGAAAATCAAACCCGCTTGACGCAACTGTCAAATGGTTTGAAAGACGTGACGAGTATTGATGTCGCTGTTTTTGCAACGGCACCTTACCTGTTTCAGTGCAAAAGTGTATTGGCAGCGTCTCCCGTTAAATGGGGCGCTCAAAATATAAGTGAGCATGTGGAAGGCGCATACACGGGGGAGATTAGTACCTCGATGTTGCAGGATTTTGACTGTGAATACACGATTATAGGTCACAGTGAACGTCGCGAATTATTTGCTGAGAGCGATGTTCAAATTGCCGCCAAGTTTGTGCAGGCACAGGCGGGCAATATTACTCCCATATTATGTGTGGGTGAGTCGTTACAGCAAAGAGAAGCGGGCACTACGGTGGACGTTATCTCGAAACAGATTCAAGCAGTTTTAAATGTCGTGGGCATACAAAAGTTTGCTCAGGCCGTTATCGCCTATGAGCCCATTTGGGCAATAGGCACAGGTAAAACAGCAACACCACAACAGGCTCAAGAGGTTCATGAGGCTATACGTGATTTGCTAGCGAAAAACGATCAAAGCATTGCTGTAAACATGCAGATTTTGTATGGCGGTAGTGTTAAACCCGGTAACGCAGTAGAAATATTTGCTCAGCCGGATGTAGATGGAGCATTAGTAGGCGGTGCGTCTCTTAATGCAAATGATTTTATTCAAATCTGTAAAGCAGCAAGTTAGGCAGGATTTATGGAAAGTTTAATTGTTATTGGTCATATCGTAGTTGCCGTTGGCATTATTGCCTTGGTACTTATTCAACAGGGTAAAGGTGCCGAAGCTGGAGCTAGTTTTGGTGGCGGTGCCTCTCAAACTGTTTTTGGTAGTGGTGGGTCGGGTAACTTTTTAACTAAAGCTACTTCATTTTTTGCGGTTATCTTTTTTGCTAGCAGTTTTGCTTTGGCTTATTTTGCTAAAGAAAAAGCGACTGGTATTGTAGATGCAGGCTTGCCTACTATTGAAGAAGTTCAAGTGATTCAGCCAGTTGATTCTGAAGTGCCTGTTTTAGAGCAGGTTTTTCCAGCAACAACTGAAGCACCGGTTGTAGATTAAGTTATACCGATGTTAAAACCTAAGTGAGGCCGTTAGA
>JAPYOO010000632.1 GCA_029938135.1 Bermanella sp.
TGCTAGCCCTTGCTCAGCAGCTTCAACTTAAAACCTGTTTATACACAGGTTTAAACGCCGTTTCTCGCCATTTACGCCCCTATCTAGATTTTGTAAAAGTGGGAGCATGGATGCCACAGCATGGTGGCTTAGATAACCCCAATAGCAACCAAAAATTTTATGCCTTAGAGCAAGGTAAGATCAGTAAAGACTTAAGCGCTTTATTTAGACGTGATAACCCGGCTTTACCCGTAAAAATAAACGCCCCAGTTCAGATGTTCTCTGCCCCCATTAACGAGCCCGCGCTATCGCAATTAATACAGCAGATTCCGTTACTGAAAATGGAAATCGCCCTTATTAAACAGCCAAAACCCCACAATGAAGCATTCAGGGTCACACACCAGAGTGTTTCATTAAACAACGCCACACCAGACGCTACACACCAATACTCCATGAACTTAGCAGTCCACCCCAACCAGGAAAATAATCATGCTGCAGCTTAGTCAGGCACAAATCAATAATAAACTGAACTTCATAGAACAGTACGTTAAGGCGAACAATGCAGCTGAAGGTTCAAAGTTTGACGCCAATGCCAATGTCACGCATAAAAATATCGCCACCTTAGAAGCCGAATTAATGAAGGACGCGGTAATACAAATCAATCGCGCTAAAGTGGTACAAAAAATAAATGATCTATACGGACAAGAACTAGCAGGTGAGTATCTGCGACAAATTAAAGAACATGAAATATACGTACACGATGAAACCAGTTTAAAACCCTACTGCGCGTCTATTACTATGTATCCATTTTTACTAGATGGCCTAACCGGTTTAGGCGGTGAATCAAAAGCCCCTAAACATCTAGAATCGTTTTGTGGATCATTTGTTAACCTAGTGTTTGCGGTAAGCGCCCAGTTTGCAGGGGCTATTGCTACGGTAGAATTTTTAACCTACTTTGATCACTTTGCTCGCTTGGATTATGGCAACAACTACTTGCAAGAGCATCCAAAGGACATTGCTAACCATTTACAACATGTAGTATATGCCTTAAATCAACCCGCGGCAGCCCGTGGTTATCAAAGTGTATTTTGGAATATTTCGTTATATGACCAATATTATTTTGAATCTATGTTTGGTGACTTTGTATTTCCTGCCACCGTTAAAGACCAAGAAGAACTCATTA
>JAPYOO010000207.1 GCA_029938135.1 Bermanella sp.
TTGCTGCAAACCACTGTGTTCATCGTTTAATAACGCAGCATGCACTTTATCGCCAAGTTGTTTACCCAATTCTACACCCCACTGGTCAAAACTATTTACGCCCCAGATTTGCCCTTGTACAAATACTTTATGTTCGTACAAGGCGATTAAGGCGCCCACTGTTTTAGGGGTAGATACATCAAAATACAGGGTATTACTGGGGCGATTACCGGCAATAACTTTTTGCGGCGCTAAAATATCCAGCTGTTCTTGGGTATGGCCCATGCCCGATAACTCAGCCGTAGCTTGCTCTAAACTTTTACCCTGCATCAATGCTTGGCTTTGGCTTAAGCAGTTAGATGCTAACAATGCATGAAAGTTATCAACCGGGTTATGGCTGGTAAGCGGCATAATAAAATCGCAAGGCGCAAACTGGGTGCCTTGATGTAAAAGCTGATGGTAAGCATGCTGGCCATTACTGCCCACGCCACCCCAAATAATTGGGCCCGCTTGGTAACTTAATGGGCGGCCAAAAACGTCTACCGATTTACCGTTACTTTCCATATCTAATTGCTGAATATGAGAAGGCAAATTACGCAAGTAATGGTCGTAAGGTAAAATTGCATGAGACTGTGCATTGAAAAAATTCACATACCAAATGCCAAGTAACCCCATCATAACGGGCATATTTTGCTCTAAGGGTGCGTCTTTAAAATGGCAATCCATTTCATAGGCACCCAACAGCATTTCACGGAAGTTTTTATACCCTATGGTTAACATTAATGGCAAACCAATAGCCGACCATAAAGAATAACGTCCGCCTACCCAATCCCACATAGGGAAAATATTTTGCTCTTTTATGCCAAACTCTTTGGCTTTAGCAACATTGGCGGTAACCGCCGTAAAATGACGGCCTAAATCATCTTTAGTACCACCATTATGTAAAAACCAAGCGCGGCACTCTTCAGTATTTTTAAGGGTTTCTTGGGTATTAAACGATTTTGATTGAACAATAAATAGGGTGGTTTCTGGGTTTAACCCTTGCAGAATTTCAGTTAAATCGGAGCCATCTATATTGGCTAGGTAATGGCAATTAATGCCTTTGCTCCAATAAGGCTTTAGCGCCTCGGATGCCAACTTAGGCCCTAAAAACGAGCCGCCGATGCCAATACTTACCACATCGGTAAAGGGTTTATTGCTAAAACCACGCCACTGCTGGCTACGAATAGACCAACAAAACTCTTTCATGCGTGTAAGGGTTTTTTGCACATCGGGCATGATGTTTTTACCATCAACCAATACCGCATCACCCGAGAAGTTGCGCAAGGCAGTATGTAACGCTGGGCGGTTCTCGCTTTTGTTAATCAGCTCACCATCAAACATGGCCGCTACAGCAGCAGGCACATTGCAAGCTTTGGCTAGATCACATAACAGGGAAACAGTGGTTTGATTGATACGGTTTTTAGAGTAATCAAGATTTAACCCCGCAGCCTTCACGCCATAGGTTGTAAAACGACTAGAGTCCTTAGCAAACAAATCTGCCATCTGCATAGATTTAACATCTTGGAAGTGATCAGACAGTGCTTTAAATTCGGGCAGGTTGTTCAATTGTAAAGGGAAATCAGCAGACGCTTCCATTTGTCTATAACCATATTTATTAAATTAAGATAGTACCAATATTAACATTTGTGGCTCAGTAGATCTAATAAAAGCCTCTGTTATCGCCCTATTTTTGTAACCGTACTTATATTTATTCTTTACCAGATATATAATTTGCAAAATTAAATATGATGTACAACAAAGGGTGGCAAGATGGTACGAGTGCTATTTGTAAGCCATTCAAAACGAGGGGTATTTTATTATAACGATGCCTCTGCCCGTTACCGTTGTGTATTCCCTGCAGAACACCTAAATTCAATGGGCATAGCCTGTGACGTTGTCCATTTTAAGCAATTAACCCGCTTAAACATGACGGATTACAGACACATAATCTTTCACCGCCCCCAGTACAGTTTAAAACTAAAATTTTATCTACTTAGAATTAGGTACTTAGGCATCACCGCCATCGTAGATTTTGATGATTTACTCTTTACCCCCAAACTGGCCAACCAAAGCGCCGCGGTACAAGCGGGCTATATGAATGTGCGTTTAGCCAAAAAACACGCAAATGCCTACCATAAAGCACTTAACTTATTTAAACATGCCTGGGTATCAACAAAACCCTTGGCCGATCAACTACAAATATCCCACCCCACAATAATGACCACCATTTGCCGTAATCAACTACCCAAGCGCTGGTCAAACTTACAAACACCAGTCCCCTGGCATGAACGCTTAAAAAATAAAGTGATTCGCTATATGCCCGGCACCAGCCACCATAAACATGATTTTGAGAAGGTTGAAAAAGTATTAATAGAATTACTAGAGAACAACCCTGATATTAAATTAGAGGTAGTAGGCGACTTAACGTTTAATATAGATAGATTCCCTACTGGCCAAATAAGTCAGCAAAAACACATGACCTTTGAGCAACTCCCCAACGTGATACGCAGCAGTTGGTTAACTCTTGCCCCCTTACAAGACAATATATTTAACCAATGCAAGAGCGGATTAAAATTTTGGGAAAGCGGATTATATGGCGTACCGGTAATATCATCGCCATTGCACGATATAGAGCGCTACAAAAATGCAGGCCTATATTTAAGTCAAAACCCAAGTGACTGGATTAATTATATTGAAAAAATGAAAGAGTCTAGCGCTTATCAAAAAGCCAGCGATGAAGCTTATCAATATGCTCAGCAAGCTGTTTTTTCAAAAGAAGGAATAGACGAAAGACTAACCAGTTTAAAAATAAAAAGATTAAAGCATAACAACGTAAACAAAGAGAATACAGATAGCGACACCCAACTAATCATGTGCGCCAAGTATGGGCCACGCTGGCCAGCGATATCACTTGACCCAAGTAATGCTAATAAAAGAACTGTTAACGCTTCACTTGAAGATATTAACAACATAATAAGCAATTTAACCAAGAGCACAAAGAAGGACCTAAGAGAACAAGGTCTAGACAACATAAGGCAAGATAGCCCCCCAAAAAAACATACCATTATTCGCAAAGTAAAAAAACTTTGGTATTCACCGCATGAGTTTTTTAGGGATATAAAACTGCGTTAATGCATTGGCGAAACACCAGGCTTTAACGCAGACAACTTAACCTTCAGGAAAATATTTGCGCGCTAAAACGGCCACTTCGCGGTTAAACTCAGCCAAACGTGCCTCATAAGGCATGGCATTAATATTAGAATCCAACTCAGCTGCACTTTCAATCATACCCGCAGCAATTGTTACATTGTTCATACGGTCAATAATAATTAAGCTGCCCGTACCCTTAGTTGATTTATAGGCATCAAATACCACTGGGGTACTTAGCTGTATCGCGACCAAAGCCACTTCGTTAAGCTGTAAACTTGATGCATCAATGTGCTCCATCGTATTTACATCTACACGGTGCTTAATCTCTACTACACGGCCATAAGATGTTTTTGTGCCTACTTTAAATAAATATTCTTTACCCAAAATAAGTGGTGATTCTTCCATCCAAACAACTTCGGCTAAAAAGCTATCTGATACTGTGGCAGTATCACCTTTCACAATTACATCGCCGCGGGAAATATCAATTTCATCTTCTAGGGTAATGGTAATAGCCTCACCTGAAATGGCAGAATCTAACTCACCTTCTGCGGTTACAATGGCTTTTACTTTACTTTCTTTACCAGATGGTAAGGCAGTGATTGAGTCACCTGGGAATATTTCACCAGCCGAAACCGTACCACAAAAGCCTCTAAAGTTTAGATTAGGGCGATTTACATATTGAACCGGCATACGGAAACCAGAAAAATCATCATTACGATTAATTTCTATGGTTTCTAGTAACTGGATGAACGTTTTACCATCGTACCAAGGGGTTTGCTGACTGCGATCTACCACGTTATCGCCGTTCAAAGCCGACATTGGAACAAAATGAATATCGTCAATCTCTAGGCTTTGTGCCAGCTTTAAATAATCAGTTTTAATCTCATTGAACACAGATTCGTCAAAATCCATTAAATCCATTTTATTTACCGCTACGACTACATTTTTAATACCCAATAGGCTAATAATGTAACTATGACGGCGTGTCTGGGTTTGAATGCCCTTACGTGCATCAATTAATATAATGGCTAAATCACAGTTAGAGGCGCCGGTTGCCATATTACGGGTATATTGTTCGTGCCCTGGGCAATCGGCAATAATGAACTTACGTTTTTCAGTAGAGAAATAACGGTACGCCACATCAATGGTAATGCCTTGCTCACGTTCTGACTGCAAACCATCTACCAATAACGCTAAATCAATCTCGCCATCCGTAGTATTAAACTTTTGAGAGTCTTGTTTTATAGCTGCTAATTGATCTTCAAAAATTAACTTTGAATCATGCAATAAACGGCCAATTAACGTGGATTTACCATCATCTACATTACCGCAGGTTAAAAATCGAAGAATGTCTTTTTCTTCGTGTTGCTTTAAGTAACCCAGTATATCTTGTTCTATTAAATCCGAAGCGTGTGCCATGGGAGTCTCCTAATATTGTTTGGAAGTATCTTTAATGTACGAGGGCACCCTGTGCCCGATTCGCCTAAACACCCCGATATAGGGCGCTGGCTAACTTTTATAAAGTACTAAAAATAACCTTCCATTTTTTTCTTTTCCATAGACCCTGATGAATCATGATCAATGGCACGGCCTTGACGCTCGGACGTTGTGGTTAACAACATTTCTTGAATAATTTCAGGCAAAGTATCGGCTTCACTTTCAACCGCTCCTGTTAGCGGGTAGCAACCAAGGGTACGGAAACGTACCATTTTTTCTTCTACTACTTCGTCTTTACCGATTGGCATACGCTCATCGTCTACCATTATTAACATGCCGTCACGTTCAACTACGGGACGCTTGGCGGCCAAATAAAGTGGTACAATTTCAATGCTTTCTTTATAAATATACTGCCAAATATCAAGCTCGGTCCAGTTAGATAATGGGAATACACGAATGCTTTCCCCTTGGTTTACCTTACCGTTGTAAATATTCCATAATTCAGGACGCTGATTTTTAGGGTCCCATCTGTGGTTTTTATCACGGAATGAATAAACACGTTCTTTAGCACGAGATTTTTCTTCATCACGGCGGGCACCACCAAATGCGGCATCAAAACCGTGTTTGTTTAAAGCCTGCTTTAAGCCCTGTGTTTTCATTACATCGGTATGCACTGACGAGCCATGGGTAAACGGGCCAATACCTTGGTCTACGCCTTCTTGGTTAACATGCACAATTAAATCCATGCCTACTTTTTTTGCCATCATGTCTCTGAAGGCAATCATCTCTTTAAATTTCCAAGTGGTGTCTACGTGCATCAGCGGAAAGGGAGGTTTACCCGGTAAAAAAGCTTTAGCAGCAAGGTGTAACATTACAGCAGAATCTTTACCTACCGAGTAAAGCATTACTGGGTTATCAAATTCAGCCGCTACCTCACGGATAATATGTATGCTTTCAGCTTCTAATTGCTGAAGGTGCGTTAAACGCTTTTTTGTTAATTTCATTATTTTAAATAAACCGTTTAACGGCTTAACTCCTTAAAAGTTTCTGCCCAAATTTCACTGCTGCTTGCACAAACAATAAAAAATGGATTAAGTAATTCTTCTTTATGGCCGTACATTAACGGGGTTAACTCGGGTGTTAAAACCTGGCCACCGGCAATTTCAACAACCGCTTGAGCAGCACCGGTATCCCACTCACAAGTAAGCGCTAAACGCGGATATAAATGCGCAGCCCCTTCGGCTACCAAGCACAGCTTTAACGAACTGCCCATAGAAACTGTTTCAACTTCACCTAGTTGATCTGCGAATTTCTCTAGGGCTTCTGCGCCATGGCGGCGTGAACCCACAACCTTCCATGCTTCACCCGCTTTAGGGGTGTCGGCTACTGTAATTTTTTGTGCTGCCTGCGTGCCATCTTGACGAAAAGCCCCAAGAGATTGCTCTGCAAAATACAGACGATCTAGCGGTGGGCAATACAC
>JAPYOO010000208.1 GCA_029938135.1 Bermanella sp.
CCACCCTGACTGTGAACGGTGGCACCATCATTTAATATAATATCGCTATCGGTATGAGTGGTTTCAATGTTGATGGTAGCAATATCCGTTGAGCCGGTAGCGCTGTCTGTGATACTGCCAGTAACATAGATATCCCCGCCATTGTCGGCCCGCACATTAAAATTATACGTGCCGGTACCGTCATAGTTCACATTATTGATTGTAAGGTCATTGGTGTTATTTGGATTAATAAGGTAAACATTTTGATTGATGCCAATGGGCACTAAATCCACAATTGAGTCACGAATCTCAATGGCGTTTAAGAAATCAGTACCGCCTATATCCCCTGTGGTGGTGAGAGTAACAAGCCCACCATTTGAATTTATATCCGAATCAATATTACCACCATCTAAAATATTGTCCGCCGTTATGCTGATGCCAGCCCCATGGGATCGAATCTCTGCTAGGGTTACATCGCCTAACGCAAAAATAGCAATGCCACCGCCACGACTGCTGGTTTGTGAGCCTGAATTAAATACGATATCGCCATTGGCAGATGAGGTAATAAAGTTAAACGATGCGCTGTCTGCAGAGGCCAGATTACTGTCATCTAAAATACCGTTGACTATAATATCGCCGCCGTTAGCATTACGTATATTAAAGCTTAGCCCATTACCATCGTTATAATCTAGGTTGGCAATAGTGATGTCTTGAGTGGACAAACCACCATCAATGTAAATATTTCTATTTGCACTGCTTACCGTAAAATCCAAAACAGAATTATTTATTTCTAGAGCGGAAGCCCAGCTAGAGCCACCTATATTTCCACTTACACTGAAGTTGACCTGACCTCCACCGGCATCAATATCGTATCCAAAACCCCCATCCCCAGCATCCTGCAACTCGCCCCCGGCAATCAAAAACAAACTACCGCCACCGGTATTAATATTGCTAATGCTAATGTTGCCGCCAGCCGACATGGACATAGTGCCACCACCGCTGTTCATTACCACTCCGTCCGCCACCGAAATGCCACCACCGGCTTGCAGTACTATATTGGTAGCATCAACACTGGCGGTATTTTGATCCAGCACATGACCATTTATTAATATACTGCCATCCGCTTCTAAACGAAGTGTATTGCCATGAGTGTTATCTAAGTTAAGACTGGTTTGCAACGTTATATCGCCACTCTCCACACCGCCCCCCCCTAATGTGCGAATGGTTACATCACCTGTTTGTAAATTAGCTTCTAGATTGGCTATTTGAATATTGGCCCCTGAATTAGTGGGACTATACATAGTGGGGCCCGCTACAATAGTGACGTTATTATTAACACTGGTATTGATTAGGATATCGTAAGGGTCAATTAAAAATGTACCATTGTCACCATTACGGGCCAGCGTATTTACGGAGCCATTGGCCTCTACCCATTGCCACCCTGACACATCAACATAGCCGCCATTACCAAATTTAAATCCCGCTTGTGCGTCTATCTTGGCACCTTCACTAAACAGGGCTGTATTGGGTGAAAAAACTTTTACAACACCGCCATTTCCACCCAAATGGGCACTGACGTTAATACTACTTTCTTGAGTTAATACAACCGTATCCTCGGCAAGTAGCTGCACCTCACCGCCATTTCCAAGCCCCGTTGCCGGTGCACTAACGCTGCCCACATTAGCAATGCGCTCACCCTCAATTAAAATCTTGGAGCCATTACTGTTGTCGTCTAAAGAAAGTGAGCTAATGTCACCACTGTTCTCAATGTCGCCTTCATTAACCCCTATATAAATATCACCGCCTTCTTGCCATACCGATTGCGCTTTAATTTCTCCGCTATTCTCTACCACCAATTCATGTATTTGATTGCGTACCGTTGCATGAATATTTACATCACCACCAGCAGCCGTTATTTGGCCCATATTTTTCACTACACCATCAAGGGCAGATTGATCTACTTCTATGGCAATAACATCCTTATCAAAACGCACTAAGGCACCATCGGCTAAGTGTAAATTAACATCCCCAGCCAAATTATTAATGTGACCGTCGTTGACAATATTATTGCCCAATAATTCTAAATAGCCCTGACCCACACGAATAACACCGTGATTAACGATACCAGCGCCTGCATTTACATTGATTAATTTAAGCTGATGTTCATTGATCAATGACGGGGAAAGGGTCGAGGCCATAAGTGAGCCCGCCTCTAATGTGCTGCCTTCGTGGATAATTAAACCGCCTGGGGCTAGAATCACCATCTGGCCATTGGCACTGACCCTGCCCGCAAGCTCGGTTGGATCCATACTTAAAACATGGTTAACCACAATTGACTGGTTATTGGGTTGCACAAAATCAACCGCCTCATTGGCTGCAACATTAAAACTATCAAAATTTATTTGTAAAAAATCAGTTGTTTGATTCACTTGAAGATGAATATCTGTTGTCACAAGCGCCGCTTGGCCTTGTATGATTTCGGCTCCCTGAGGCAATGCCCACACTTGTAGGGACATTGCAGTGCCAATAATTGTGAAGCAGTAGTTGAAAAAAGTTTTTTTCATCATTAATACAGCTGACTATTAACAGAAAACAAAATCAACCCTTGAGCGGGTCGTTCCAGACTGCCAATTTTACCGGTCAAGGAGCTTGCGTAGGTCACATCAAAATTTACCTTTGTACCATAATTAAACTTTAAGCCTGCCCCAAATCCCGATAATTCAGCCCCCACCTCGTTGCCCAACGCTTTACGTATTCCATAGGCATGGTCATAAAAAGCATAGGGCTCTAGCGCGCCTAATTTAGTGGCATACACACCCTTAATATGCAGTTGCAAAACGGCCGCTTCATCAGCACTAAAAGTACCTGGTTCAAATGCGCGTACGCCAGTACTTCCGGATAAGGTTTTTTTGTCGGCAGAGGGCAGTACTTGAGGGCTGTATTGCAGCGACAACTTTGTGACAAAACTGGTATTAACACCCGGAATGTTAGCGCCTATATTACGGCCAGACTGAAACTGACCCGAAAACTTAAAAAAAGCAGGGTCACTTAATTCGTTATTATCTTGAGTAAGAGCGATAACTGAATATTGAAAATTTTTGGTGAGGTAGTCACCATGACTTAATGCATATTGAGTGTGGGCATACTGGTAGTTTAAGATAATGGCCGCTTCACTTTGAGAAAAATTGAAAGCCCGCTGTAAAGATTTAAGTTCACTTTGGCGATATTCAAAACCAAATACTTGGCTCGATGATTGAGAGAATGTGCGTGTTAGTTTCTGTCTAAGTTGTGCCATTAAGGTGGTATATTCACCCGCTAAACTTAAAAAATTCAAACCCGAGCCCAGTTGATACTGGTTACGCGTTACACTGTAGGTATATGTTTTACGACTACCACTGTAATTCTTATAAGACAGACTTCCCGCCAAATTATTTTCATTTTCAAGCGACTGACTTACATCCACATGGAAACTGTCATCCCAGCCCAATGGATTTTTAATGTCACCCGCCAACCACCACTTATCTGTGCCCGTACTGGGGGAGCCGTGATTGTTTAAACCCATTAAAATGCCATTAGATTGTGTTTGTTTTACATTTAAATTAAGGCGAGTATCACCACGATTTTTGCCACGAGAAAAATAGGCAAACACCTCTCGATTTGGGTTGTCGTTAAGGAGTAGGATGGGTTCTTCTAAATTGGGTTTATAAACCGGTTTACCAATCATTTTTTGGAATTCATCTACCATTACTTTTCGCTGATCGGCGCTTACATTACGAATTTGCACGTCAGATAATTTATCTTCGCGCACTTGAATAATCACGACCCCCCTGCTAATTTTTTGTTTAGGCACTGTGGCCGTCACAAAGCTAAAACCTAGATCTTGATAATATCTAGACAATCTAAATGCCAGGTCTTGAAGCTGTACAAGTGTAAGGCGGCGCTGTGGGAATTCTTCTACACGCCACTCGTTCACCCTATCCTCTAGTGAAGCGGTGCTAATGCCTTGTTCATCGTGACTATGAACGCCCCTTAATTTTATGCGGTCTACATTAAAGTCGTTTATAGGGGTTTTCTGTGCCATTGCATAACCAGATAGCGCCAGGCTAAACCAACATAAATAAGCCATTATTTTTTGCAACATACCGGCACCAAATAGATGGAAAGCCTAAATAATAAGCATAGCTCTTACACCGTTAATAATTATGGTTAAGGCTTAGTGCTCTCAAAATAAAACGGGTTATAACTTAATAATATCAACACGCTGTCACTGATCCGTGAAAGTGAAATCACTCGTTATACATTAGTGAAAAGATCAGGAATTATGTCTACATTGCCACTGTAAGGCACATTGGTGCCGCCAGCACGTGCCACGGTTGACCAAACACGTTGCATATCAACAGCCTTTCCCATGGCCCAATGAGAGCGCTCGCCTATGTCATACAAATCCATGAAGCGACCTTGGTTGTTGTTGTTTTTTAGCAATCCAGAGCCGCCGCCTATTAGTGTTACCGGAACATCTTGCATGTGCTCAGGGGCGCCGTCGGCCATCTCACTGGTTAACACTACAATTGTGTGTTGTAAAAGGCTGTCGCCAGGTACATCAGGGTCAGGTAATGCGTCAAGGCTGTCTAATAAATTACGGACTTTATCTATGTACCAAAAGCGGCTGTTTTTCCATTCATCAACACTTCCATAACGGTGTGCACAGTCATGGGGATTACGAGTAGCCGATACCGATTTAATAACCACTTGGTCGGCAGAGCGACCAATTTGTAAAGTCGCCACACGACTTATACCGCAACTTAACGCACCGGCAACCACTTCACTGTGAGAGTCAGTGATGGCATCTCGGTAGTCGGCTGAGGAGACATTTAAGCCCCCAGTAGGCTCGTGAGAATCTGGACTACAACCACTGTAGTCCGGGCCATTACTTGCAGTGCTGCGTAAATCACCCGCCAACGATTCAACGGCATCAAGGTGGTCATCTAATTTAGCTTTTTCGCCACCCGATAAGTTGGCGCGTATTTCATTTATTTGATCCAGCACAGGGTCAAATAAATGATCCTTACTCTGAGCTGTTGTTGTGCCAGATGTAGCGGTGTCACTGACGCCATTAAAAACTTGGTCAAACAATACATAGGGGCTGGCTTCCGGGCTAATACGATTACCATTTTGATACGATACTGTCCAAGCCGCGCCTATCTCAGCATGCGGCCCGGCGTAAATACGTTTAATGGTAGGGTTCATGCCTGGCATGGCCTCCCCTAAAATCACATCAATAGATGATTGAGAGGCATTAGAATCACGCAATACGGTAGTCCAGCCATTATGCCCACCGGTACCCGAACCCACTATCAAGCCCTTTAGGAATACAGACTGACTGGCATACTTACCCAGTTTTTCCGACATGGGGCGTAAACTAAAATTGCTGGTATCTTTTTCAGCGGTGTTTGGAAACCATAAGCCGCCATCAAAGCCACCGTAAGTATCTACAGCAAAACCATCCGGAATTACCGCGAAAATAACTTTAAGCTTTGGGTTTTCGGCTGCAAAGGCTAAGCGCGACATGCCCGCCATGCTTAACGGGGTGGCGGCACTGACAGTAGCAAGTGACTTAAGAAATGATCGACGGTTTGACGTAATGGTCATAATCACTCACAAGGAATATAAAAGTTGCCCTTATAATAAAGATGCAGTGGTTTTAACCCATATGGGATTAGGCACAGAGATCTATGACTTTGGTCTTATATGCCCACCGATAGGCGTGATCATATTGTTAATGGGTGGGCGCTAACTCATTGAAAAAGAAGTAAATAAGCTCTAAGTGGCAAGCATCTATGACTTATGGCCGATACAGGTAAATTGATCATGATTTAATATTGAATCAACGATTGTTCATTTATTCTTTGGGATTTATAAACACCATATAAGTACCCAGCCCAGTGAATGGGGTTGTTATTTACATTTGGAGCAGTAATGCAAATAGCACAATTTGTCTTGTTAAGTAGCTTGTTTGCCGCCATCGCGGGGGTATCTGGCTGCCAAACCGGTTATCCGGATACCGAAGTGGCCGCCGACCCTGCTAATTCTAACAACACAGATTTAAA
>JAPYOO010000633.1 GCA_029938135.1 Bermanella sp.
CCGATCCTGTTGGTCGGGGGTTCGACTCCCTCCTGGCGCGCCAATTAAATCAAAGGCTTAGGCGTAGTTCGTGCCTTTTCCACTAGCCAATATATAATTCTGGTTCCATATTAGGTTCCATCTATTCTTTTCTATATCAAACTGAACTGATCTGCGTAATCACCAGCAGGGGCTACACACTGGGCTCCTTAGAATCTGGTATCCCGACCATACGGCTAGATGTAAACCACCCGCATCAATATCTCTTTTCCCAAATAGGGTCGGGCATGTAACTGGCCGTATGAGCCTTTAACGTATCTGACCAATCCTTCGGCTGTTCGCGCACAAAGTCAGCTATGTCATCGTCAGTCATTTGATCTAATACTTTATCGTTGCCCATTAGAAGGAGCATGGCGGCTTTCTGCGCTGTGTTTAGTTCAACATCTATAACATGGCCTTTGCTAGTGTTGGGCCTTCACCATGGCTCTAGGGAAGGTCGGCGGCAACCATTACGCTCAAGGATTAGTGATGTTTAATTTTGCCACTGAGCTTGAATGATTTGCGTCATCTTTGGGTGATCGATAAGCTAAATTGGCACATGGCCCAGTACCAACTACGAAACGATATACGATATAGCGCTCACACACTTCATGCTCAAAAGCCCATATCTCTTTATCCCCTATCAACTTACACCACCTGTTGGCCCGAATTAATAAGTTCATATGCTTGTATTTCCAGCCTTTAATTACCCAGAACCGCTGCTGAGCCGCATAGCCAACCTTCTTCCTGACTTTCCATTTCCTACACTCATCCATTACCCCCAATTTCGCCTCGATCCAATGCCTGTGCGCATTAGCTTGCTTGAGCTTAGTGAAGGCTCTTTGTTCAAGAGTGGATCATCGTTTCTTGGGTCGCCCGCTGGGTACAGCGTACCGTGGGTTTGGGATGAGTTTAGCCCTTGTGGATGTATTGCCTGCTCTCTCAGGGCAAGCCGCATTATTTCTTCAATTTCACTAAAGTCATAACGATCTTTCATATCTGAAAATCCCCCGTACATTTGTTTTAAGCACTTTTTCTACGGGCAATAAAAAACCCGACAAAGGAATGCTAAATCGGGGTCAATCAGAGGCCGGTTTAGCAGTAATTTATATAGCACCCCGCAATCTGGATCAAATCGGTGC
>JAPYOO010000209.1 GCA_029938135.1 Bermanella sp.
GCCTCTATATGCTGCTGCGACTTTTCAGAATGATTTAAGTACAGGTCATACAAGATACCCAGGTTTAAGTGAGCCTCGGGGAAATCAGGCCACAAATTTAAGGCAAGCGCCAACGTGTTTTGCGCTACATGATATGCGCCCATAATACGTTGCACCTGTGCCAGTGCCACATAAGCGTTAATATTTTTAGGATTAATGGTTATAGCTTGCTGGTAATGCTTTTCAGCTTGAGGGTATTTTTTTTCTTCAAGCGCTATGTCTCCAAGCATCACCCAAGGACCTGAAATACTGTCATCATTTTGAGTTATGACCTTCAGTTTTTTCTTGGCTGTTTTTAAGTCGCCATTACGCTTAGCCTTTTTGGCCTCTATGTACAAAAGCACTGAGCCTTTATCTATGCGACTCTTAACAGCTAAATAAGGGTTTTCTTGCTCTTCATACCTTATTAAGGTGCCCTGTTCACTGTAGGCTTGCTTAGGCAGATACAGCGCCGTCTCTTTAAGCTGAGCTTTCTGGCCGGCTGCGGGCAGGGTCATGTTAGAGGCACACGCCGCTAACAGGGTAAGGCTCACAGCTAAAGCCGCTTTTTTAGTGGCCAACACTAATGTGTTATTAACGAATTTCATCACCATACCTCGCTACTTCTTCTATTTTATCAAAACGCGCTGGCGACAACCGTTTCATGGCATCAAAACTTTTCACAATCCAATCATTGAAGTGACCCTGCCAACTTAAGTCCACATTACTTTGGTAAATGGTGGCGGCTAGGGTATTAAATGGCTCGGCCTGTTGAGTCATAATTTGCTGGTACAGTGCTAAATCCTGCTTAGACAACCCTTTAGGAACCGGGGCCGAATTTAGCTCCTTAGCAAAGTGCTCATATAAATCAGCAATTTTATAACTAGACATACTAGTGAACTCTAAAATGCCGTAAGCCGCTGCCAACTCGTAGCGTGAAGTGGCATCACCTAAGTATTGGTTCTTTTTAAGCATACTGCTTTCTATGGGTAAACGCAGTTTGCGACGGGTAAATTCCCAAGCAAAGTAGTCCCCGTATTTACTATTAGCCCAAGCTGCTAACCAGCGACTACGGTCGGTACCCATACTGCCTGCGGTATCGTTTCCGGCAATAACGCGGCGTAACCAAAACAACTGACGGGTTTTATCCCCGCCTTTCTCATAAAGGCTAGCTAAACGAAAGCGGGCTTCCATACGATTATCAAACGGCTTTTCATATTTGTGAGCGTAATCACGAAAAAACTCAATAGCGGTTTTATTACGGCCAATTTTCTCAAATAGGCCCGCGGCAATGAACATAGCCTCTTGACGTACTTGAGGGCTTTTATCTTCTTTTGAAAGGGCTGAATAAGCCATTGCGGCTTTTTTCCAATCTTTTTTCTGCTCAAAAGCGAAGGCCAACTTACGTGGAAACTCGTCTGCCAATTCATGCTTAGTAAAGGCTTTTTGTAATTGTTTAAGCTCCTTTATGGCCTTATTCCAATCTTTCGCAGCCAGTAACATAGATGCGGCATCATATTGAGCCAGCACACGTATTTTAGACTGGCCTGCTAATTTTTTAATGCTTAACAACTCGTTAATGGCAAGCTGTGGTTTGTTTTGCGCTTTAAGCTGCTCCGCCTTCTTAAAGATAGAAGCCGCCACCTGCTCACTTATTTGCACATAATCAGAGGATGCTTTTTTAACCAGCTTACGCTGAGCTAAGTAATTATTTTGTGCATTTTGATACTCGCCCTTCTTAAAGTAAGAGTGACCTAAAATACCGTAGGCTGTTTTCTTAAGATTAACATTGAGCTTTGCGGTTTTTTTAATAAGATTAGTGGCCACCTCAATGGCACGATCATATTGATTTAAGGCGAACATGGCCTGTGCCGCATTGGTTAACACTGCGATTGAGCGTTTGTCATTGTGAAACACTTTAGAAAATTTCAACATGCCTTGTAATGACGTCGCTTGCCATTTGTCTAATTGTTCTTTATCAACTTTTTTAGCCGTTAACTCATCCATGTATAAATTTAGCGCGATAATACCGGCATACGCCGCTTTATTAACAAGTTTATAACGACCTGGGTTATAAGCAACTAAGTTATAGTCTTTGGCAGCCGCTACATATTGCTTATTTTCAAAGTGAGCATCGGCCTTTTTATACCGTAAATCGGCCACCGCTTTATCAGCTGGGAATAGTGTAAGGTAGCGGCCATAGAAGTCAGCCGCTTGATTCAGTGATTGACTGGCTATTTTTGCTAAGTGGGCTTGCTCTGGATTCTTTTCCGATTTTTTTAATGCCTGCTGCCCTTGGCTATGAAAATGTGCCGCCAGTTGCGCGTAATACTCTTTAAGATTTACTTGAATACTCTTTTGCAAGCCAACATGGGCTGCATAATATTTTGAGTCAGGTCCATAGCGGTCACTGTAGTTTTCTTTTTCCGACAACACTAACTTAGGAAAAGCGCCTTTAACATAGGCATTAATTAAACGCTGATTAAATGTAGCGGCACGCTCATCCATTGGGTACACATTAATGAAATCACGATAGGTAACGGCAGTATCGTCGTAACGGGCTTTCTGCATGTAAAAATCCGCCAGCTCATCATACACACGCCATACAAATGACTTACCTTGAAGCAGGTCAATGTCTTCAATGGCACTTGCGCCCCCAAGATTCACTAAGGCCAAGCTCATGCTGTGCAATGTATCTTTAATTAGCGGTTTTTCAATATTATTAAGTTTACGACCACTTAATTCGGCCATTAACAAATCATTTAAAACATACGAAAAATGATCGAGAGATTTATGGTAAATACCTTGTTTATATAACGTCCATGCCAGCATATAATGACTATTCAGCAGTAATTTACTGGTTTTAGCCTGCGTGGTTTCTCGATATGCTTTTTCAGCTTTATTATATTTAGCATTATTAAAATATATGTCACCTAAACGAAAATGCACTTCTGGCAAATTAGAGTAATAAGGGTGGCGACTTACTAAACGTTCTAACATTTGACGAGCATTATTGGTTTGCCCTTCGATGTCATAGGCTTTAGCCAATTGATATAAGACTTCGGCATTGTCTGGGCTATTTGGGTATTTTTCTAGGATATCTATGTAGCTATCAATAGCATCACGATAGTAGCCTTTTTTAGGCGCGGCTTGGGCACGGGTAATTTTGTCATCCCCTTCCAACATGTGCACACCCGCAATACGGCGCTTAATTTGTTCTTTTAAATAAGCATCATCCACTAATTCAATGATTTCTTGGTATTCATCACGTACCGACTTATGGTCTAGATTTTTAAAGTCCAGCGCTTGCTCTTCACGTTCATTGTCCTCATAGGCATCTAAACCACCGATGGTATCCTGTGAACTGCAGGCAACTAGGGTTAACCCTACAAAGACGCTAATGGCCATGTGACTTACAGTTTTCATTTGGCCGCTCCGGTTTTTCTCATGGCTTGGTCTTCTATAGAGTTAAGGGTTTGATCATACAAACGAGCCTTACCCAAGCGGGCCTGGGCTAAGTAATACGTCATACGCTCTTGGTGTTTATCCAACTCGGCATTCACGACTACCCGCATGACACTTTCTAACTGCTGGATCATATTATTAATGGTTTTTAATTTTACTTTGATACGCGTGTGTAAATCTTTGGCCCAACGCACATTTTTCTCTGACTGCTTATATGGTTTTTTTATGGCTTTAATTTTTTCGATTTTATCGTTTAAATAATCAAAGTCTTTGTCGGTAGACTCTAACAAGGCACTGAATCGCTCCTGTTCTTTCACATCTAAGGTCATGGTATGAAGGCGTAAGTCACTAATGGCCACTTCTAATTGGCGTTGCTGTAATTCACTTTTTTTAACGAATCGTTGTAATCCTTTACTGCTCCACCCTTGCTGGCGGTGCTCAATGATCAACATGTGTTCTTTGGCCTGACGGGACCAATATTGCATGTTGTTACGCAAAGCATATAGGTCACGTAACTCTTTAATTACGCTGTGAAACGGATTACTGGACATAAGCTCAATTAAGAACGGGGTTAACTTGTTGTAATCCAAACTAGGCTCACTGCCATACCAGTCGGTTTCATCCATCATGGCTTCTAAATTCACCACAAACTCTTCCGGAATACGTTGCCCAGCAATCACCTTACGGGCACTTTTAATGGACGCTAAACCTTGGTCGAAGGATTTTTCGGCCAACAAATAATGTTTTAATGCACTGCGACTTGCGCCTTTTTGCTCATACAGATGCGCCAACAACACTTTAGCCTCTTGTACTTCAGCAATACTAATAGAACGTTTATTCAAGGCTTTTAATGCAGGAATAGCTTTATTTAGTTGCTTAAGCTTAATAGCGGTCCAGCCGTAACTCAGCAACGCGCGGTTACTGTATAACCCGGTGGTGCGTACATTTTGTAATTGTTGCCAAGCGCCCAATAAATCGTTTTCTTCGATTTTAATGTGTGCCAACGCCTGCTTGGCTCGGTCAGCCAATACCGCAAACTCTTCTGTTGAATGGCGCTTTGCGAATTCAATTACTTTTCCTAGGTTCAGCTGTGCTTCACTTTGACGGCCATTCGCCAACTGACTTACCGCCAAGTTAAAAATTAAATAAGGCTCATACACACTATCTTTCGCCGCCACGCCCATGGCCTGCTGAGCCGCATCTAAGTGTTTATTACGAATATTGATCAATGTGGCTAAGTAATTAAATTCTTCGTGAATCTCTTGGGGTATGTCCCCTTGAATACGCGCTAAATTTCGACTGGCCTGATAGGTGTCACCTTTGTGGTAATACAATTTAGCCAAATAAAACCACGCTTTATTGGCGGTATCGCTGGGTACATTTTCATTGAGTAAGTCTTTAAAAATGGCCTGAGCGTCGTTTGGTAAACCATACGACAACGTCATGCCCCCCTTTAATAAACGAGCATCATCGGCATTATGCTTAAGCTCCCCCAGTGACTTAGCGTATTCATAACCCACCAGTGCAGCGAAATAATCTTGCTGATAATAATCAAACAAGATAGTGCCGTATTTTAAGTCTTTTACTTGGCCCCCATGGCTACTGATAGACACAGCACTCAGGGCAAAAAACAAACAGGCCGCTAGACTTAACGATTTGGCATAATGCGATAGATAGCGCGACATCTTAGCGGCTACCATTGCTTAATGGTAAAGGTAGGTTCTTGTTTGGCCACATCATCAATAATGGCCAATTCTAAAAACTGAGTGCCTTTCCCCTTCGTAAATTGCAGCTCACTACCACGCTTATAAGGGCGACCATTGGGGCCAAGCCCGGTAAAAAATGCCGACACAGTATGTAAACCTTGATTTAAATTGGTGAGGTGTAAACGCTGAATGCCGCCACGAGCCAACGCGCGACGCTGCTTTTCACTGTATAAATGACTGGCCACCTGCTTGCCATCAAGCTTTAATTTAATGCTTTCTAGAGTGAAAAACTGGCCAATATCTAAAGACACAAACACACTGGCCTGCGTACTAGAAGGAAATAACAATTCCTCTTCCATTAGACGCAAGTCTTTATTTAAATCCACCACGCTTAGCTTTAGTTTTTGGATTTGCGTAGATAACTTTTTAACCGTTTTTAGGGCCTGTTGGGCGCTTTGCTTCTGCGCCTGTGCCGCAAAGTCAATGCTTTGATCCGCCCCAAAACTATTTACAGAGGTTAAGCCCCCAGCCAACAGTACTAATACCGCTAACAGTGGTAACGGGTAGGCACTTAAAAGCTTGTTCATATTCATTACCAATATTTCGCTATTCAATGCCCCGCATTATCCAAGATGGGCATAATAAAACCATCAAACTTTGGTCATAATATGACCAAGTTCAAGTAATATATTTTCCAGTTATGACTAAAGTCATAGATAAATCATGAAAATTTACGGCGGCATTATGGTGTGTTTAACGGCAAAATGATCGGCAGTGGTTCAAACTATGGCTTTAAGGTGTCTAAAATAAAGCTAAACGATGGTACTGCTATCGTTTATACCTGTAAAAGGTGACTGACATCACA
>JAPYOO010000634.1 GCA_029938135.1 Bermanella sp.
TTAGTGAACACTTTTTGTGACTTCATCTCTTGGTAACCAAGGCGCTGATAAAAAATGTGTGCCTCACTGCGAATAGTGTTTGCACGCACTCGAATAAGCTCGCATCGACTACTAAGCCAAGATTCAGCACTTTTAATTAGTGCTTTACCAATACCCATGCCTCTGTGATTTTCAGATACGACAAGACTAACTATTTCTCCAGCTTTACCTTCGGCGAGTCGGATATCAATAATAGGATTTATACACCCAACCACTATGCCTCTGAATTCGGCAACTATCACCTCACCACCTTGGGCGCGTATTTCACCTATGCGACGACACAAGATATTACGATCAACTTCATATCCTAGCTCTGACATGAGTGAAGCAAGGCTAGCTTGATCCAGTTCTTTAAATTCTCGATAAATTATATTCATGTTTATACTATGTAACACCCGCTTAAGCGGACTAAAATTGTCCGCTATAATGTGTAGAGAAGCGGAACTGAGCCAACTGTTTGAGTTCCGTTTAAAGCGCTTGTTAGATGCCCTGCCACGAATTAAGCCGACTCAGGTTGTTGCCCTTCCGCCACTGTCGACTTAGACCATTTCATTATTGCTCGAAGATTCATAGCCATAAATATTAGATTTGCGATTACCATTGCTAAACTGCCAGTAAAGTAGCCAACAGCAATCCAACTCGAATTTCCGCACATCATAAGAATAAATCCAATTTTATTCTTATTGCCTATTTGCCAAATTGCTAGAAAGGTAAGCACCATTGCAACCCAATCTATTCCGTAAAATTGTAAATAATCCATATTACCTCTTGGCATTTAACAGTACAGTTATGCGGCTTTGGAGGAGTACGTATTTACCCTTTACGCTCAAATACTTACACAGCACTTCCATCGCCGCTTTCATTATTATTTATTATTAATTGGCACAACCATAACACCTCAATTTGAGAAAACAATTGAATAACCACCGGCAATGCCGCATTACGCCACAAGCCTGTGTATACATTCCTACAGTCCTCTAAATACGAAGCCTTCAGGTGAGGCCTTAAATATAGGATATACGTACGGACAAGTTTAAATAAACGGTACTAAAGAGGGGCTATTATTTACTGCGGTAGTCACGGGGATTAAAGATCGCTCACGGGGTGAGCTCGTAC
>JAPYOO010000210.1:0-4487 GCA_029938135.1 Bermanella sp.
AGGGTATGCCCAGGGATTGGACCACCTCTTTTATTAAAAATTGAAAATGCATAACAAATACACCAACACACTAAATAAGGAGCACGCTATGAAAACCGATGACAGCATCGATTTAGTCGCCATTTTAAGCAACAACTAATTTGTAATAATTTCTCTTCATAATAAGAGAAGTCGATTGTAGGGAGAACAAGGTGTTCCACTTTTTCAAAACAGACAGAACTATTTTAAAGCAACTGGTGAGCTTGGCCATTCCCATGGTCATTTCCCAGGGTGCTTTCGCGTTGATGATTTTCACCGACCGCTATTTTCTGTCGCTCATCAGTCCCACTCATATGTCCGCAGGATTAGGCGGTGGCGTTGCCGCATTTTTCTGTCTGTCGCTCTTTATAGGTTTATTATCCTATGGTAATGCGCTGGTGGCCCAATATTTTGGTGCGGGTAAAAAAGAATTATGCCCTAAAGTGCTAAGCCAAGGGCTTATATTAGCGGCCGCCTGCATGCCTATTTTGGCATTAATGGCATATGGCTTGGGTAACGTTTTTGGTCTTATGGGGCACGATGCCCAGCAAGTCCCCTTAGAAGAAGCCTATTTTAATGTATTGATGTGGGGCTCTATCTTCACATTACTTAAAGCGTGCATTGCATCTTACTTTGCAGGCATTGGGCGTACAAAGGTGGTGATGATTGCAGACTTTTTCGGCGTGACTATTAATATTCCTTTATCTTACGGTCTTATTTTTGGTGAGTTTGGACTGCCTGAGTGGGGCATTGAAGGCGCCGCCATAGGCACCATAGTCAGTAATTTAATTAGCTTATTAGTATTTTTATATTATTACTTTGAAGTAAAGCATCGCCTTGAATATTCTGTTGCCAAGTCTTTTAGCTTGAACACCAAGATATTAAAGCGATATTTACGCTTAGGTTTACCCTCGGGATTAGAGACATTTTTAAATGTTGCCGCCTTTAATTTATTTATTTTAATGTTTCAATCCTATGGCGTCACACAAGGTGCATCGGCGGCCATTGTATTAAATTGGGACATTGTCTCTTATGTTCCCATGCTTGGATTACACATTGCGGTGATCAGTTTAATTGGGCGCTTTGTGGGCGCAAACCAACCGGACAAAATTGGCGCAGTTATTTCATCCGGCTTTTTATTGGGCATTGCTTATTCGGCAATACTGGGGATATTTTTTGTGGTATTTCGTGACCCCTTAGTGGCAATGTTTGTACCTGCGGGACACGAAGGGCAAGAGATTCAAACGTTAGCCTCTTGGATGATGTGGGGAATGGCCAGCTATGTTGTAGCCGATGCGGTAATACTGGTGGCCAGCGGTGCATTGCGCGGCGTGGGAGATACACGCTGGTTAATGATGACCTCTACGTTTTTACATTGGGTCATGGCTCTTGCACAATACATAGTGATTGAAGTATTGGAATACGGCCCAGAAGTGTCGTGGATTATTTTTGTGAGTATGATCATTACTTTGGCTATTGTATTTACGTGGCGCCTTAAAAAACAACAATGGCGCGAGCCTGAGGTGTTAGCGAAAATGATGGCAAAATAGTCACAAGCATTACTCTGCCGCTCATATTGAACGGCAGAATAATATGTGCCTGAGGGAGTTTAGTTTAAATGGATGACTTAACAGTATTTTCACCATCCAGCGATACTATGGGTCCGTACAAGTCAGGGCGACGATCACGCCAAACTCCCCAACTGGTGCGCTGCTCTTCAATGGCGTCCAAGTCAAACGTATGCACAATAACGGCTTCATCGGAGTCATTAGCATCTTTAACTATTTCACCGGTGTGATCGCTAATGAAAGAGGTTCCATAAAAGTTTATATGAATGTCTTTATCGGAAACACCATATTCACAACCAATGCGATTCGAGGCAACCAAAGGAACAAGGTTCGCTCCGGCATGACCCTGCATCACTCTACGCCAGTGGTGACGTGAGTCTACATTGGGCGCTGGTGGTGGCTCACTACCAATGGCGGTGGGATACATTAAAATTTCGGCCCCCATGGCGGCCATGCAGCGGGCCGATTCAGGGAACCATTGATCCCAGCAAACACCCACACCTATTTTAGCGTACTGGGTATGCCACACTTTAAAGCCAGTATCCCCTGGATTAAAATACTGTTTCTCTTGGTAACCAGGCCCATTTGGAATATGCGATTTACGGTAAATCCCCATCATCGTGCCGTCAGCATCTACCATAGCAAGGGTATTAAAATAAGACTTATTATGACGCTCAAAAAAACTGCAAGGCAAAACCACATTTAACTCTTTGGCTAACGCTTGAAATCGCTGTATAGCCGGATTCTCATCTATCGTAGTGGCCAATTTAAAGTGCTGCGCCAATTGCTCAAGACAAAAATACTGCGCTTCAAACAGCTCTTGAATCAAGATAACCTGCGCGCCTTCACTGGCCGCTTGGCGAATCAATTTTTCGGCTTTATCTATGTTTTCTTGAGTATCCCAACTGCAGGTCATTTGGGTGGCGGCTACGGTAACAGGTCTCATTATATGTGCTCCAAAAATATGGATTCACTATATAAAGCACACCGCATATTGCCAATAGACCTTTTAGGGTATGAATTCACCAGCTTAGAGTGGCGCTTTTGTTTCACTCTAAGCCTAGTATACTAAGTGTTTATCACACCACACCGGTTTACTAAGGGGTAAAGTTTGCCTATTAAGTTAAGTCAACTGACACAATGGCATCAACAATTAGCACGCCTTTTACAGATATCCAATCCTACTGAGTTTATGCCCACCCTCATGGAAGCTCTGCGGCAGTGGCTTAATTATGATACTGGCATTGTATTTTTATTTGTTGAAAACCAACCCGTGCAAGCTTTGTACGATGACTACCCTAGCAAGGATAAAAGCGCAGCCATTCATAAATACATAGAAGGCATGTATTTACTGGACCCTTTTAACCGCTATTTTGATAAAGAAGTGGATACCGAAGGAGGCGTTTGGTATTTGTCAGGAATGGCCCCCGATGCATTTGAAGAGACCGAATTTTATCAGGCCTATTATCGTGACCTATTAACCAATGATGAACTTTGTATATTTTTGCCCTTGGAAAACAAACAAACGATTGTATTGTCATTTGTACGTCGTGACGCGCAAGGCAGCTTTAACGCCGATGACGCTCAACAGCTTAAAACCCTTGTGCCATTATTAATAAGCCTACTTAATAAATTAGAACTCGGCACTCAATCCACTCCTAGTAACAATGCCATACATACCGCTTTTGAAACGTTTGGCGATGAACAGTTAACGCCTAGGGAACGTCAAATCGCGCGTCTAATTTTACAAGGGCATTCAAGTAAGTCTTTGGCAAAAGAATTGGGCATTAGCCCATCTACGGTGAAGGTTCATCGTAAACATATATATGAGCGTTTATCGGTAAATACACAAACTGAATTGTTTATGTGTTTTATTAATCACCTTGATGGACTTGTTCAGTAAAAGATACCTGAACGTACTTTAATCCATACGATCTATTTCAAACACTTTAGAGCCGCTCCATCAGGCATAACCTAATGGGCTGCTTTTTAAATAAACTACGTGCTTAGTCCAAAGGGAATCCAACCGCTATTACAGCAGTCTCGCCCATAAAGGTCGCAACAACCAAAGGGTAAGGAAAACTAAGGAAGGCACACGTTTTTTCTTACTCCATAAAAACTTAAACTGCCCAAGTAAAAAAGCACCGCCTAAGAATGCATCGGCTAGCTCTTTAGATTCACGTTCGTTGGCGCGCTCTAACTCTTCTAATTGGCTTCCCGCAAGAAACCCACGGGGTTCGCCTTTAACTAGCCAATCTTGTGCGATTTTTTGTGCTTCAACTTGTAATTGCTCTTGGGGAACGACCCATTGCACGAGACCGGCTTCAAGGGCTTGAGCCGCATCTGGTTTCCAGCCTTCAGTACCTAACATGCGCTGTGCATTTTTTTCACCCATAAGACGTGCAAAGTGAATACTTGAACAACCTTCAGGCGTAATGCCCAACGCAGCAAAAGGCGTCAGAAAAGTAGCATTTTCTGACGCTATAATGCCGTTACATAACGTGGCGGAGGTGACACTGGCACCAATAGCAGGACCATTTACCGCCACTAATATGGGTTTTGGAAAACGTAAAAATGCTTCGAACAATTGTTGATTATGATTCACAATCATAGCGTGAAGCTTTTTAGGGTGCATCACCTCTAAAGTGCCGCCAAGGTTTACGCCTGCCGAAAAATAGTGACCCGCGCCAGTAAAAATAACGGCCTTAGTGGACTCAGAGGTAGCCGCCTTAGAAAATGCCTCGGTAAAGGCCTCCATCATTTCGCCGGTCCAACCGTTTAACTTCTTAGGTTTGTTCATCAAGATAGTAAGAACACCCTCTTTTACAGAGGTTTGAACGTATTCTGCGGCACTGGCGGTTAAATTAAGCTCATTCACTGCGCTTTGCTCCCAATTTATTC
>JAPYOO010000210.1:4587-6040 GCA_029938135.1 Bermanella sp.
TTATTCATTATTTACCAATTATTGCGGATTTATAGATTGGGCACTAGTGACCAATACTTTTAAAACCTAAGGCCTAAATTAAGCCCATAAGTGGCATCATCACCAAAATTGTATAACCGTGCAAACGGATAAATTTGAATACTCGCTACATTAATCGCTACCCCAACCTCGGGGTAAATTGCCGCCACCACATCTTCCCTACACTCGTCTTCTTCTTTTTCTTCCTCTGTGCAGTGGTAGGTATCTCCCAGAAAAAGGCCTAACCCTAAATATGGATTTATATAAGGTTGATTAAGGTGGAAATAACCCGTCATGGAGAAACCGCCAAAAAGATCCTTAATTTCATTATCATTTCTACCAATATACAGTACACCACTGAATCGAGTGGCAAAGGTCTTGGCGGAAGATACTATGATAGAAATCTCGGCCCCAGAGCGTTCACCGCCCTCTTCTAAAAATGAACCCACTGACATAAAGGCACTGCCAGTCTCACTTATCCCGTGGACCGGGTTAACGATAAACAATACAAAAAGGGTTATGGCGGTTATTTTATTTATTATTGGCATCTAAAAGACTTTTTATTTTATTAAGCGAGTTAAATTGACCTGCACAGATTATCGGTTAAAGCATTCTTAAAAATAGTTAAAGATTTCTTTAACTTAAATATACTCAACCGACACCGCAACACCCAAGTCTAAATACTTTTGTCTTAAGCGATAAATCATCGCCCCGTACGACATAATAGGCAGGCCAATAAATTCAGGGTGCTGTTCATGTAAATCGTCTTCATCGATAAAACGTTGCAGTACCACCGCATCTTGAGGCGCCGCTTTAAATTTTTCAATCTCGGCTTGGGCGGTATTTGAAATTAACGCATCAATGGCCACTATTTGATCAAATACATCTTGTGGCACTTTCTTTTTACCCGATTCCCACTTACGAATGGAACGTTCATCAACATCAATGACTTTTACTAGAGTAGAAATTGACAGACCCACGGCCTCTCTTAAGGTTTTAAATTCTGCTGCGCTCATGTTCACACTCTACTATCTAAATACTATAAATTAAATTCTAACGGCCAGTGACTTAATTAGTCACTGAACCCTGGCCCTATTTACTTGCCCCAGATATTTTTGTACTTATCACCATCATCACCCTTAGTGATAACGGCTGTTTTGGTACGAGGCTTTGATGGGGTTTTAGGTTGGGTCTTGTTTTTAGGCACAAAGTTCAAAATAGAAACCGGCACGGTTTTTCTAACCGGGAAGCCTTCTATTTCTTTGCGCACAATTATATGGTTTAAGCGGCTTTCAATCGCGCATAGGTTTTTAAAATCGCCCATGGCAACAAACGAAATGGCTTCACCTGACTTACCGGCGCGTCCCGTACGGCCTATACGGTGAATATATTCTTCAGGCTTAAAAGGCAGATCGTAATTTACCACTCGGCTAAG
>JAPYOO010000211.1 GCA_029938135.1 Bermanella sp.
GAAAGTGTGTGTACCGCAAGGTACCGAGGGTTCGAATCCCTCCCTCACCGCCATTAATTCCCTGAGAATCCTCAGGTAAAGGCTTTCAGAAGCTTTTAGGTCCATAGAGCGTACATGTGTGTGTAACATTCCATGTGGGAATCGCTCTGTATGTACTGCCTTCAATTACGTAAAACCACCTATCAGTTTGTGCGAAGAGTCCCCGTTGACTTACTTCGACATTATCAAAAAGCACTGATCAGACATTCCCTCAATACTAAAGACCCTAGAGAAGCTAAACGACTCCGTAATGCTTACATGGTTAGGTATGATGTTGAGTTTGAGAAGCTTAGGCCAATCTCCATACAAGAGCCTCAAGGGCAACTTCAAGCTCTTACCATTGCTGCCCCAGCATTGCCGTTGGATTCTGTAGTAACAACCCCTAATTCTCTCCGCACTAGTAAGAAGCTAGGCCTGACAATGCAAGATTTGACAGACTTCTATCTTATGAAGCTCAAGTTAGCCGGTAACAAAAAGACTATACAAGACTTCACTTCTTCAATTTCAGTAGCGTTAGAATTCTTCCTCCCGAACACGTTAGCATCTCAAGTATCACGGGATGATGCGCGAAGCTTTATGATGTTTGTGTCTAAGCTCCCAGTGAGGTTTGCTTTGGCAAAAGAAACACGCCATAGGCCATTAAGAGACGTCATCAAAATTGCTGACAAGATGGATTTGAAAAGGTCATCGGTGCCGACAATAAATAAAAGGATAGACGTAATTCGTGCAGTTTTTGCATATGGATTAGAAGAGGAGAAAGTCGGCAATAATCCCTTTGTTAATATGTCAATGAAGGACCCTAAGAAGGCCAAGGGGAAACGCAATCCAATGTCTGCTAATGATATGAGAAAGCTGTTTGCAGGTCTTAGGGGGCAGTCTGAGGACTACTGGGTTGTTATGATTGCACTGTATCAAGGTGCACGACAAAACGAGATACTTCAGCTAAGAAAGTCAGACATTGTATTTGAGCGAGGGTCGTGGCTGCTGTCATTCCATGATAGATATGAAAACAATAGTATGAAAACTGAAAGCTCCGTTAGAACTGTACCTATACACAAAGAGCTGATTGAGCATGGCCTTGTACAGTGGATTGCAGATGTAAGGCCTGATAGTAGGCTATTCCCTAGTGCTGTCCTTGGCATTTATGGGAACTACTCACAGACTTATTCAAAGCACATTAACTCAGAGTTTGGGCGCTTTGGTGTGACCAACCACTTCCATAGCCTAAGGCATAGGTTTAGAGATGCTTGCCGAGAAGCAGAAATCTCTCAAGATATTGCCGACTACTTAGGTGGTTGGTCAGGTGCGGCCTCGGTGGGGAGGTCTTATGGGGCGTTAGAGTTTAGTATCAAACATTTAAGCAAAGCCCTTAATAGAATTAAATATTCTATCTAGGCAGCTAGGGCCTGTGCAGCAATCGGTGGGTTTAACCAGTCAATTAAAATAGTCCTCATACGTTCACTTGGGACGTATATGGTTATTGGGAGGCCTTCTCTTATGCGACTTCTAAATATCCATTGGACAAACTCGGACAATGCATACACCTCTTCGTTGATCTTAGCTCCATTAGCCTCTAAGTGATGCTTAATTGGGGGCATAATAAAAACGTTTACAAGGTATGCTAGATGCGCCTTGTGCCTATATTCGTTAGTGGCTTTAGTGGTGTATGGAACCCAACCTTTGGTGTAACCCTTCCCCTTAAGTTTGTTCTTATCGCGTTTGAAAGATGTCCACATGGCCAAATTCGAACCTCCCTTTGACCTGTTGTTAAAGAAATTGTATGTGTTGGTTTTAATTAGCTTTAGTCCTTTCTCATCCTGACGCTTGTACCATGATGACGACAGAGGGTTGATCTTATTCTGCATTATCGTTCCTTTATATACAGACGTGGATCCAACGGCATTGAGTTTGTCATCATCAATGATAGTTATGAGACTTCTCAACTTAGATTTTGCTGTTGTTTCGTTACCATGTTCGTAGGGTATTAAATTATGGTTGGATAACGTATTTAGTGTGACATTGACGTCATTTGCTTCAAGATAGTTGGACATTAAGCTTCCATTCCATAGGTAGGTCGCGATCCATACTTCGGAGAACTGAGCTAAAAACTCAATAGGGAACTTCCACAACAGGAAGCATTGATTTTCGTACACAAGATTACCATTGTCACAAAGCCCAACAAGAGCCTCAAACTTACCTGAGTAGTTTGGTGCTTCCTTATGATTCCATAAGACTCTGTTGTTTTCACCTAAGGTAATGAATTCTCTCTCCAGTAGTAAACCCATATCCTGCCTAGTGATTTCATCATAGGTTCGAACACAATCAAACACCTCATCAATAAATAGACAATAGTTTTGGTCCCTAAGAAGCTTGAAGGTTTGCCTATCGATAAGCGACCAGAGGGCATGAGTAGTCACTATGTTTTCACCGTCATTTATTAAACGATTCAAACCAAAATACTTACGTCCATGGATTGGCTCAGGACTCTTAAAGTCAGCTATCCTGCAGCCGCTAATGAACCTATCAACTTCATCAAGATACATTGTTAGAATTATATATTTCTTAGGCCTGTGGCCGTTGAAAGGACTTAGGCTGTAGTCCTTGTTTATTGTGTTGATAAGCCATGTACTCTTACCTTTGCCCATGATGGCATCAATAATGTTCACTGAATAATTTAAAGAGTTGTTTGATAATGTCATTCTCGGGTCTCGTTTTTCTATCACCTATATAAAAGTCCTAAATACGGCTTAGGGCCCAATGAACACGGGGGTTCCGGACACACTTCCTTAGAAGATATAGTGAATAGGTAGTATTTTATTGAAAGAAGTTGATCGCTACTTGATGAGCTATTTGGCTTCTGAGAGGTGCTATTTAGCTTAGAGATGGGTTTATTGTTGGGGGGAGGTAGGTCCTCCTCCACCCCCTTCCCTATAGTTGTCTTTCAGCTTTTACTGATAGCATTCTTAAGCCACTAATTACGGCTTTGTATGCTATACGGGATACTTAATGACGTTCAGTATTATCTATGAGTGTCAAATGGTTTTATGTTTTTGTTGTTTCGTTCTTGTGATGGGAACCAGCGCAAGAGTAAGAAACATTAATGTAGCAGAGGAGGCGAAGCATCCCATAACTAGAAAATCTAGAGTTTAAGAGTTTAAGAGTTTAAGAGTTTAGCGTAGGTCCCCAGACCGGAGCGTTGAGGGCATAGCTGATAGGAGAAATAATGGATGGGTATGAAATACCTCGCATGGTTTTGCTTCTTCTATTTTGAGTATGTAGGCAAATAGATGAACAGCAGGCGGCGGGCTTCTTATCGTAAGCTAAAGAGTTGCTTATTCAGAACATCATTGCCACTGCTTCCTGTAATGGTACGTTAGTGAGAGGTTTGGTAGTGCGAAGCAATCGTTAGTGCAGTTTATTAGGCCATGTTGAGGTGTGGTTTGCACTTGAGAGTGTATGGTGTCTGAATCTGTGGTTTATATGTAAGATTGGTAAGCCTATTTAGAGCCGGCAGCCTTTAAGACGTTATGTATTGTGGTACGCCCCAGTCCGGTAGTTCGGACTATTTCCACCTGTTTCATGCCGCTATTAAATAACTCAATTATATTAATACGTTTGCTGTCCGACAGCGGCTGCTTACCTTTATAAACACCTTTGGCTTTAGCTTTGGCTATGCCTTCAAGCTGCCGTTCTTTCCTTAAGCTTGTCTCGAACTCAGCAAACACCCCTAACATGTCTAGAAAGGCTTTCCCTGCTGCCGTAGAGGTGTCTATAGGCTGTTCAAGGGCTTGTAAGTGAATGCCCCTATCCTTGAGTTCATACACAATGTCTTGAAGGTCTTTGACGCTCCTAGCTAGCCTGTCTACTCTTGTGACAACTAGCGTATCACCTTGTCTGAGGTAGCTTAAGACAGCTGTAAGTTCAGGTCTGGTACTCCTACTTGTTCCTGATGCCTGTTCTTCCCATACTCGATCACAACCAGAGGCAGCTAAGGCATCCTTTTGTATGGATGTGTTTTGATCTAGTGTACTTACTCGGGCGTATCCATATCGTTGTTGTGTCATAGATTAGTCCTTCAGTGTTCTTTTAGGGTCTAGAGGTTTGAGGATAGTTTAATGTTCATGATTAATCAACCCTTATTGAACATAATTCTTTGTTAGGTGAACTGTTTGTATGGGGTACGCCTTAAATAAACATAAGGGAGTGTTGGAGCTACAAGTAATATATAGGCCTAGTGTCATGGTTTGTTTAGTGCTGTCGAGGGGTGCCACCCTTAAAGTGTTTCGTTGGGTACGGGGCAGGGGGGGGTAAACAGCACTCTTACATATTAGAAAGGCGTGACACATTTTTTGTGATAAATATTTGTCAAAGGGAAGTGATAGCGAGAACTGCATGTCCTATGATTTGAATATTATTGATTTCACTATCAAGAAGTTTCTGATCGCGGTACGCCAGATTAGATGTGTTATCACATGCTATTACCCATGAGTTGTCAAAACACCTAACAGCGCGCCTTAAATGCAGCTCACCATTTACAAGTAATGTAAAAACCCCTCCATTAATAAGAGTTTCAGACTCTCTATTGATTACAACTATGTCGCCAGCATTTAATTTTGGTGACATAGCATCATCATCAACAATGATTGCACATAGCTTTTGTGCCAAATAACCTTGCTCGGCAATCCAGCTTGTCGAGATAGGCGTGTATGCTATTGCCTTTTTGGCACCATGGTTATGGCTAAAGTCCTCAATTACCGCAGAAATCTCTAGTATCGGCACAGAGAAGAAGTCCCTTTGGCCAACAGGGGGGACATCCACTTTACCTGCTAACCAGTCTAGAGAAACTTCCAGAACATCCGCAATTTTTTCCATCAACTCCTTTCTAGGGTTCCTTCGACCGGAGACATAGTGGCCCACTGCGGACTGTGAGACACCTAAAATTTCAGCAAGCTCTTCTTGTGTCAATTTTCGGTCTTTCATTCGTGACTTTAACCGTTCTGACCAAGTTGTCATATTTCAGATACCCCTACTTTCAGCTTCTCTAGTATATGATTAGTATAGAGATTCGTATCTAGGAAAAATGCTGAATTTGACAGGGTGTAATTACTAACTGGCAGCTTACTTTAAGAAATATTCCTAGATAGTCAGGCGTATGCTCTTTGATAGGGACTGTGTTATTTCAGAGGGATGTGTATGTCTAGGTATAAAATCTTATTAGTAATGATCTTTTCGATGCTATTGGGTAATAGCGTGGTTCTTGCTGCTGATTTTGATAAGGGGGTAAGAGCAGCACAAGCAGGTGATTATGAGACTGCTTTAGCGGAGTGGGTGCCTTTGGCTGAACAGGGTGGTAGCGCCGCTCAATATAATTTGGGAATTATGTACAAATCTGGCTTAGGAGTCACAGAGAGCGATCGAACAGCGGTGAAGTGGTTCGCCAAAGCAGCTGAACAGGGGGATGCTGAGGCTCAATTTATGCTGGCGCATATGTATAGTCTAGGAAAAGGAGTCCCAGAGAACGATCAAGCAGCGATGAAGTGGTTCGCCAAATCGGCTGAGCAGGGGCATGGTGATGCTCAAGCTAAGCTGGGGTTGATGTACGCTAGTGGCATAGGTGACGCTGTACGAGGTTATATGTGGTACAACTTAGGAGCCTATAATGGCAGTGAGCTAGCTGACGTGCAAAAGGCAATACTTGGTGATTTTTTGACCTCCTCCCAAATAGCCAAAGCACAGGAGATGTCTAGTCGTTGCTTGGAGAGTGGGTATACGGATTGTTGATGAGCATAAGTTTCGTGACAATACTAATACTTCTTCCTTTGGATATTGCTCTAGTTTAAGCGCAATAATTGTATGACATTCATAACTAGTACCGTCAGAGTTCGAGTTTGCAAATGCCCCCCAATGTAGTGCTATTATCTGTTCATAGTTGTTAAGCAGGGAGCTGACACATGGAACAATCAAAACGATATATTGAACTCAAGGAT
>JAPYOO010000635.1 GCA_029938135.1 Bermanella sp.
ATCATGAATGTTAACGCCACCCTAGACGCCTGGCTGGAAGGATTTGAGCTGGTCTTCGCGTTTGAGTTGGCGGCGTTGGATAATGAAAATTTAGAGATACGTCGCCGTAAACGCCAAGAGCTACACGATTTACTGCAGCTTACCAGCCGCCATGCAATTATGAATAGCCTGTATTGCTATTATAAAGTACGCGACACATCGCCCCCTAAAATGAATCATGGCCAGTGCCAATATTTATTGAGCGAACTGAGTCTTACCAGTAACCGCCAAGACCAAGATTCTTGCATAGCGGCACTGGCTCGCAAACAACGCATTGTATACAACTACCCACAAAGCCAGGATACCGACAGAGGCCTTTATAGCTATGTGCCACATGTGCGGGATTTATCCTGGTGGGCCACCGCTTGGACCAGTGAATATGCCATACGCAGTTTGCTTTATGCCTTTAATGATAAAGTAAATGAAATTCAACCCTGGTCGTTCCCTTTAAAAAGCCAACCCATGCACTGGAGTTTGGCATTACAGATAAACCCATTAATAAAACCCAGTGCCGTGTTAAAAACTTTAAATCTGTTGGTGGCCTGCGCCGGTGAATTACCGGTTCGCCAAGCCAGAATGATGGGCGCCATGCATCTGGGGCGACAGGTGGAAGACTGCGTGATTTATTTAAGCGATATCACCACCCTTAATGCTAAAAAGATTCAGAAAATGGTACGGGTCTTAACACAAGGGCCGGCGGGGGCAAGCTTATGTGGTGAACGAGGCCCCATTGGCATGAGCCGTTTGGCAAGCGGGGTATTTTTAGGCTGGTCACCAATGCCCAATACAGCAGTGGATACGCCCTTGCGTAGCGCTATCAGTCCCCAGAACAATGAATTGGCCAATTCATTAGCTAATGATGTAACTAGCAGTCTAACCAAGCCTACCACCTTTAACAGTGAAGATTATGGCCACGCATGGACAAACGCCATCGATCACTGCCTAAGAAGCTTAATGCAAGGCACCGACACCATTGCCTTAAAAGATAATTTTAAACAATCCTTTAACCAATATTTTTGGCAAAGGTATCTGGGCATTCCTAAAGCAGAGGTATTGGGGTATGAAACCATGGTGAATGACATTATTCAGATAAATCACACTGCACCCTCAAAA
>JAPYOO010000636.1 GCA_029938135.1 Bermanella sp.
AGACAGGAGTGAGGATAGAGGCCGACCCAGTCATTTGTTTAATTACAGTTCGGGATGATGGTCGCCTTACTCCGCCTTTGTGTATTCCGAACAGTTCATTGGGGCATGGACCCCGTATTAGGATGGATGGAAGTGCAAAGTGCTGTCTCCCAATCTCTAGAGGAGAGCAGTGATGAAAGTAGGAATTGATGTAAGTAAGTTGACCTTTGATGTGTCGTGGTTAGCCGAGGATAAGTCATCTCACAAGTGTTTTGACTATACCGAAGAAGGCATGGCTTTGTTGTTAAGCGTGTTGCCTGGTGATGCCCATGTAGTAATGGAAGCCACTGGGGTTTATCACAGTCGCTTGGCGATGCGATGTTATGAATCTGGGCTATCCGTCAGTGTAGTGAACCCAGTGGTGATTAAACGGTTTGGGCAAATGTTATTTAAGCGAGCGAAGAGTGATAAGGCAGATTCCGAGTTGATTCGCCAATATGCTGTCGCTCATGAGCCTGATTTATGGGAACCGTCGAGTGAGGCAATTAACGGTTTAAAACAAGCGCTTAGTTGGATAGATGACCTCACACGAGAAAAGACGATGGCCACTAATCGTGAGGAAGCTATTCGTCACAATGCGATTCCATCTGACTTCGTTCTTAGAGAGATCAAAGATTTACGGAAGTACTTAAAAGAACGAACAAAGAAAAGCGAAAACCATTTAAGGGCTATGGTAAAAAAGCATTTCCCTGAGCTGTATGACTGCTTACAAACAATCCCATCAGTTGGAGAAAAGACAACAATCGAAATGATCGTCGTCACCGAGGGGTTTACCAAGTTTGACAGCGATAAGGCGTTAGCCGCCTACGTTGGAGTTAGTCCAACAACATATAGTTCAGGAACTAGTGTGCACGGTCGTGGGGGTATCTCACGGGCGAGCAGAGGTCGAACTAGACAGTGTTTATATTTATGCTCTTGGACGGCTAGAAGAACCAACCCCGCTTGTGCAGCGATGTATGACCGGATGAAAAAGGCAGGAAAGCCACCTAAATTAATAGGAGTGGCTCTTGCTCATAAACTGCTTAGGCAGATATTTGCAGTAGGCATGAGCGGCCAGAATTACCGGGCTGAATGTGCTTACTAAACTTGACAGCTAGCACAGTTCATCCTGAC
>JAPYOO010000637.1 GCA_029938135.1 Bermanella sp.
ACGCTAAAAAATGGCCGCCAAATAAAGAACCGTTTATTCAAGTCGGCCATGAGTGAACAGCTGGCCTGCAAGCAACACAATCCCACGACAGGTTTAATTAAACTTTATGATACTTGGGCCAAGGGCGGCATAGGCTTAGCGGTTACCGGTAACTTAATGATAGACCGAGAACAATTAGGCGAGCCCAAAAATGTGGTACTGGATGAACACAGCGATTTAAATCTGTTTAAACAGTGGAGCGCGGCCGGTACCACGAACAACTGCCAACTGTGGGCGCAACTGAATCACCCGGGTAAACAAGTACCCAGTTTTATCAGTGGCCAACCGCTGGCCCCTTCGGCCTTGCCGCTTGAAGGTGCTTTGCAAAAAAACTTTAAAACTCCAAAGGCTTTAACTGAGGCGGGTATTGAAAATATCATCAAACAATTTTGTGTGGCAGCTAAGCTTGCCAAACAAACCGGTTTTAGTGGTGTGCAAATCCATGGGGCCCATGGCTACCTAATAAATCAGTTTTTATCCTCCCGCCATAATCAACGCATGGATAAATGGGGCGGATCGTTGGAAAACCGCATGCGCTTTGTATTAGCCGTGTATCAAGGCATACGAGATGAAGTGGGAAGCGATTTTCCAGTGGGCATTAAATTGAATTCTGCCGATTTTATGCGTGGCGGTTTTACCGAAGAAGAATCTATGGAGGTAGTAAAAAAACTCAGCAGTTGCGGTATAGATTTAATTGAAATATCCGGCGGCTCTTATGAAGCGCCTATTATGGCTGACGGCACCGGCTCTAAAAGCAGCCGGAAACGCGAGGCCTATTTTTTAGACTACGCACAAAAGGCCCGACAATTGGTGGATACTCATATTGTGGTCACCGGCGGCTTTCGCACTAGCCGCGCCATGGGCCAAGCGCTCAGTAGCGGCGCCACCGATTTTATTGGTTTAGCGCGCCCCTTAGCGTTGGATCCAAACATGCCTAACAAAGCCATGATGGATGAAAACTTTGAGGTACAGTCTCGACCTTTATCCACAGGCATTAAAGCGCTAGATAAAATGGTGTTACTAAACATGAGCTGGTACGAGGCACAATTGGCGCGCATGGCAAAAGGGAAAGCACCTAAACTGAGTTTAAGTGAATGGTATTCTACCCTTA
>JAPYOO010000638.1 GCA_029938135.1 Bermanella sp.
AATATAATGCCCTTGGCGCTGTCACTGCTTGCCAATTGCTTACGCACATAATTAAGCGCAGCCTCTGTCATAGACAGGTTCATATTTGGTGCTGCATCGCTAGGTGAAAAAGTATTAACTACGCTCATTACGCATCCCCTATTAAATTAGCGTTTAACATAAAAACATTTTTACTTTTTCTATGCCGTCAAACAACGCATCTATTTCTTGGCGCGTATTGTAAATAGAAAACGACGCGCGTGCCGTTCCCGGAATCGCGTATTGATCCATAATAGGCATAGCACAGTGATGGCCGGTACGCACCGCGATACCCTGCTGATCCAGCAGCATGCCTATGTCGGCAGGGTGAGTTCCATCAATTAAAAAGCTTAATACTCCGGCTTTTTTCTTCGCGGTACCAATCACGCGCATACCTTCACACTTAGCCGCACGCTCGTGTGCGTAATTAAGTAAATCATCTTCATATTCACTTAAAGCTGTGCGATCAAGTGCCATTAAATAATTAAGTGCAGCCCCCAAACCAATGGCACCACTAATATTAGGTGTGCCCGATTCAAATTTAAACGGCAAACCTTGATAGGTAGTGCCACTAAAGCTTACTTTTTCAATCATCTCACCACCACCTTGTACCGGCGGCATTTGATCAAGTAAGGCTTTTTTCCCATACAGGCAACCGATGCCAGTAGGACCAAATACTTTGTGACCCGAAAATACATAAAAGTCAGCGTCTAGCGCTTGTACGTCTACCGGAAAATGCGCCACGGCTTGCGCGCCATCAATTAACACTTTGGCACCCACGGCATGCGCTTGTTTAATAATATCTTCAACCGGATTCACGGTACCCAAAGCATTGGATACATGTACCACGCTGACTAATTTAACATTTTTATTTAGCATGCCAGCAAAAGCGACCATATCCAGATCACCCTGATCACTAACAGGAATCACCTTAAGGCTTGCGCCGGTGCGCTCACACAACATTTGCCAAGGCACAATATTAGCGTGATGCTCCATGGCCGAGACAATGATCTCATCACCCTTTTTAATAAAGGCCTGACCAAAACTTTGCGCCACAATATTAATGCTTTCTGTGGTGCCACGGGTCCAGATAATTTCTTCGTTGTGCTGGCTATTTAAAAACGCCTGCAC
>JAPYOO010000212.1 GCA_029938135.1 Bermanella sp.
GCAGATAAACAGCAGTTAAATATTTGGTTGTCTTCGTTAGGGCAGCCAGATTTTTTAAATCTAGACTTTGGCCATGACCTGAAGCGTCATGGATTAAGTGCGGCGTTAGCTTAGAGTGTGTGCACTGAAAAAAATGACGAGGAAAATTAATGTCTGATTTAAAAGTAAAAATGCATAAACCAGCCGTAGCCATAATAAGCGTTATTTGGTTATTGGGTGTTGCCGCCATAGTTGCGCCTCAGCAAGTCCCTGCAGCCTTTGTGTTTCAATGTATCGCAATGTTTTTAGTGGTGGCACACGTAATTGAAATGCTGATTTACAGTCGTTTTTTATCCACCCCAATGGAATACCTTAAAGTGTTCTTTTTTGGTGTCTTGTATGTAAAACCCAAGGCAAAAGCACTGTCAAAACTAAAACAGGCATAACAAAACGCTGTATAGCACCATTGAATAAAAAGAAGATGGTTTGTTTTTTGTAAAGGCAATAGTGGGCCGGAATGCGAAAGTATTTCCCCCACTTTTTTTTGGCAATTATTTATGGCAACTCTTTATTGTAATCATGACGTTTGTTAGGTATTGAGGGAAGCAGGCGTTTGCAAATCTTAACTTGTTATCGATTTAAGCGACTAGCGAATGCTTGAACTGCGTGTTTTAGATGGGCGTCTTAGCGTAATTTTTTAAATCTGCCGGTGTACATTGATATTGTGTTTTAGAGTGTTAACTGAGGTGGGTGCTTAAATAAAAACCTCAATCATAAAGCCGCGTTTTCACACGGCTCTATGATTGAGAAAAAGCTATCTGCCTGCACGGCGCAGAGCAGAAGCGGTAAAGGCTTTGCGTTTGATTTTTATACCAAACTTAAATGGATCTTCTTCCTCATTGTTTAAATCGGCAATGTAGCGGCCCGATAACAAATCATAGTTGGTCATGGCGCCATACCAAAGGGTATTCACATCCACAAACTGTAGAGCATGACCTTCAGCCACACGCCATAATACATCGCGGGTATCATAGTGATCGGCTAAAGCAATCTGCCAGCTGTCTTCATCTATGTAGTAAGTGCGTTTACCATATACATGGCGCTCGCCTTCTTTAAGCGTGGCTTCAACTTTCCAAACTCGGTGTAATTCGTAACGAGTGAAATCTTGGTTAATGTGTCCAGGCCCAATAATGTCTTTATATTTAGCATCTTGGTTTGCCAACTTATAAGCGTTGTAGGGAATGTACATTTCCTGTTTGCCTATTAGTTTCCAATCATACTTATTGGGTGCGCCGTTATACATATCTACTTGGTCTGCGGTGCGTAAACCATCCATTGCTTGAGCGGGTGCATCATAGGCCACTTGCGGAGCGCGACGCACACGACGTTGGCCTGCATTGTAAACCCATGCCATACGCGGCTGCGTTACTTGGTCAATGGTTTCGTGCACTAACAATACGCCACCCGATAAACGGGCAGGGGTTTTAATGGTCGACATATAATAGAACAAAATATTGTCGTCTTTTTTGGCATTAAAACCACCTTTCACATACTGAGGCATAGTCAATTGTGAACGCATTCTTACTGGGGCAAAAGAGCCGCTATTTTGTACTGGAATGGTGGCCACATTACGCTCGATGGCGCCACCTCGAAAACGACTCACATGATTCCAAATAACTTCTAAGCCCGTTTTGGGAATAGCAAAGGGAATGGTTTCGTCAAAGTTTTTTAATCCGTTACCACCACTCACCAATTGAGTGCTAGCGGCATTTTTAAGTACTTTGTCGGTAATAGTGGTTGGGTAGGATGCAGTTCGGCGAGTTTGATAAACCGGCATCTTGTAGCTAGTGGGGTATTTTTTAAAAAGCGCCAACTGGCCATCACTTAACTGATTTTTATATTGCTCTAAATTTTTTGCGGTAATGGTAAATAAGGGCAGGTCACCGGCAAACGGATTGTTAAGTGGGTTTGCGTTTTTATCTTGCGCCAGTCCACCCGTATAAGCCGGAATAGTACCCGCACGGTTGCCGGCTTTTACGGCGCCCATAGTGGTGAGTTCGCTACCCAGTTTTTTAACTTCGGTATTGCTTGCTTTGGCCCAAGTAGGGACGCTAGTCGCAACCAGCAATAAGGCCGCTGGGGCCAGTATTTTTACATTCATATTTTATCCTGCTGCGGGCATATACTGCCCGCATAAAATTAAACGGCTAATTAAAAGAAAGGCTTAACGTTAAAACTGCATGCCCATGCTTAAAGAAGCAAAGTCGCGATCTTTCATCACGCTGTAGTCGCCACCCGAGTATTGGGTATAAGAAATTTCAGCTGAGTAAATTTCTTGATACGACGCAGCAAGACTCAAGCCCAAAGTGGTATCCCCTTCCACAAACCCATATTGTGAATAACCTTCAACATCATGTTTCCAAGACAAGGTAGGTGTTAGGTTAATGCCAGCAATAGCGCTTGGGTATTTAGCCGATAAACGAGCACGGTAGCCCCATGAATTACTGGTAAGGAAACCATCATCACGGGCGTCGTCGCCGCTCGCGTTTGGATTGTAGAGACCAAAGATGTCTGAACGGCCAAACTTGGTGGCGCCTGTGCCTTCATTCAAATTATGAATGGAGGTGAATGCTACTTCGCCTACCAGCAGCAATTGACTGGCGCCCGCTACTTGGTCAAAGGTGCTAATACCGGTGATTTGCAGTTGGCTAACGTTATGTTTCTTGAAAGAAGGAATCACATCCCCGCCATTGGTGGCGTTTACGTCAGCCGCTAATTCAGCCGATGAAGACAGAAAAGTTAGTGCTGCGTTGGTTAACTGCGGGCCGTTAATTTGCAAAGGCAAATCTTTGGTATGGGTAAGTTCACCCGACACGGCAACTGGGCCTACTGTGGTGGCAAAACTTAAACCGGCAATTTGTTGGTCTTCGGTGTTTTCTACTAGGTAGTAACTATCGCTGGCCACTACTACGCCTTTTACTGCTAATCCTGTCTCTGGGTCTGCTAAGTAATCTGCTATGTCACCATCTATGCGGGCGTCTACTATGGCTTCTATGTTAGCTGCCTGTGCAGCTACCCCACCAGCAATAGCGCCATTAATTGCATCTTGGTTTGCCTGTGGTAGTGTCGCCAATTGCTCCGCATCGGTAATACCCGCATTTGCGAAAACCCCCGCTGTTACTTGCTGCGTTACCCCAGCTGTTACTAGCCCCGTCACCTGTGCCGTTATCCCTGGAGTCACAATATTGGTGGCTGCGCCGGTGATTTGCGCCTGAGAATAATTGGTTTTGGTAATGCTGATCATAGGCAAGCGGGAGTGCACGTTCATGGCGTATAAACCAATCTCGGTATCGCCCACATTGAAGCGCAGGGCCGCACCAAACTGGCCATCATCTTTGGCGGCGCGGTAGCCATCTTCATGGCGGGCAAGCGTAGCTGCGCCGTCGCCGACGACTAACGTGTTACAACCGTTAGAGGCGTAATCATTGGTATTAAAGTAGGTGCCACAGGCAGGGATTTCGGTGCTTTCGTATTCCAGTTGATAAAACGCTTCGGCACTTACGTCTTCCGTAAGACCAATGTTGCCGTAAGCCATATTTACTGGCAGCAGTGCGTCTTTAATTTCGGCACCGGGACGACGCAGGGCCGTCACGTCAAAAGGATTGATATTGCTTAAAGCCCCAGGAATAAAGGTGCTTTCACCCCAGCTTAATACTTGGCGGCCTAGGCGTACGTCTAGTGGCATTTCGCCCAGTTCAAATTCGCCGTATATAAAGGCATCCATTAAGTAGGCGCCCTGGGCCTTGGATAAATCATTAAATCCAGAGTCATCTAATGCACCGGCCGCATTGTCATAAGTGGTGGCACCGCCCTCACCATCATTGGGCAAGGTGGCCCCATGGCCGTGGCTTACCGAGTTATTGGCCAGAGCCGAGTCATACCAATATTTACCGCTGACCACACCACCATAGTTGTTATAGCTGAATTTTAGGCTGTGATTACCACTGAACACCTGTGAAAAAGCATCGCCAGATTGGAAGTTTTTATTGGCGTCGTCCGAGTTGCTCTCTTGGCCCTTCGTGTTTTGCGTGAGCGAGCTGATGGCACTCTGCGTACGCCAGCTAGAGCCCATGGCTATTTGGCTGTCTACCTGACCTTCCAAATCGCCCATGGAGAATTCAAAACCTTGTGCCTGCGCGGCCATCAATAAAGGTATGGCTAGGGCTAAGATTTTTTTGCGGCCTAATGTCTTAAGCGGGCTTGATACTTTCATGTTCACCTCGTTGTTATTTTTGTTGTTTTTACAGGGTCTTACGTTGATGCTTCTTAAAATCGTGTCTTTTATTGTCCACTTCAAAACCATCGTGCCAAGTGTGTTGGCTGGCTTATTCAGGCTGAGGCCATGTTCTATGGGGCCTAGCGAGATTATCTGTTTGTCCGTTATTGGGTATTAGCAATGTTGGTATATCACCAGTATTTGTTATGACAAGTTAAATGTCAAAACTAATTTGACAGTCGGACTATCAATACGTTACTTTTCCCTCATTCCTTACGCTGGTACTAAGTCTGGAGTCAGTGTACATGGGGGTTAAGGGCTTAAGGCTTACTTGAGTCGGCTACGATAAATTCTATTTTGGCCACTCTTCACACGTATTTTCAGTGACAAGCCGAGTTCACAGCATAAAAAAGCGCTTGATGGAAAACATCAGCGTTTAATTTAAAACCAAGGCAGTAAAGGGTGGTTAAAATGAAGTCGAAGATTATAAAAATAACGGCGGCACTGCTGGTGACGGCAGTCTTGGCTGGCATCAGTATTTGGCAGCTAAAATTTAATAAAGATTGGCGCGAAGAATATGCCTACGCCAAAGGCATAGAGGCTGTGGTGTATGCCTTCCCATATTTTTTAGACAGTGCCCTGTTATACAAGTGGAGCTTGCCTGAGGTACCTGAAAACAACAAAGGCCCGCGCGATGCCATTAACCGTTTTTGGCAGTCATCTGAGCTATCCAATCCTAAAAATTACCGTGATGGTGGCATGCCCAATCGCGATACCTTTTATTCCCTGGCCTGGCTGTACACAGATGGACAACCCTTGATTATTTCGGTACCGGAACATAGCAACGAGCGTTATTACACCTTTGAGTTTGCCGGTTTTGATTCCGACAACTTTGCGTATATCGGCAAGCGTACCCATGGCAATGCGGCCGGTCATTATGCGGTGACGCCTGCGGGTTGGCAGGGTGAGTTGCCAGCAGGGGTCACCTTTTTAGCGCAAACTCCCACACCCTGGTTTTTTGTAGTGGGCCGCACATTAGTGCAACCCAATGATGTCCAGGATGAAGCGCGGGTTAAGGCGCTGATTAAAGATTATAAAATCACTTCCCTTAGTGACTGGGGCCAGGAAAATCCACCGCGCCCTTCCCACCCGCCTATTCAGGATGTGGGCGAGCTAAGTGACATGCTGGCCAATGGCAACATCATAGACTTCATGAAAAAAATGATGATGTCACAGCCCATGTTATTTTGGAAAATGGTCAATCATTCCATGACCGTGAATGGTGTGCCAACGCGTGATCAAAGCCGTTTAACCGATTGGGCAGGACTGCACATTGGGCCTAATCAAGATTTATCAAAATTAACTGACAGTGAAAAGGCTGGTTTAGAGCGTGCGGTATTTGACGGCATCATGATGCTGCGTGATTACGGCACCCAAGGGTTTGACTCAAAAAATGTAAATGGTTGGGTATACCCGGCACCTTCTATTGGTCGCGCCGGACACAGTGGCAATTACATGACCCGATCTGCCTTGCAATCCATGAAGGGTATTGTGACCAACGACGCGCAAGAGGCCATGTATATTCCCATCTTTAAAGATCAAGAGGACGAAGTAATAAACGGTAAACACAACTATAAAATTCACTTCACCAAAGAGCAGCTGCCGCCTGCCAATGAGTTTTGGTCCCTCACCGCCTACGACGATGACGGCAACATGATATTAAACCCCATTGACCGTTACATGGTGAG
>JAPYOO010000639.1 GCA_029938135.1 Bermanella sp.
CTTGGATCATAATTTGTGCCCATGCCACGCATGAAATTACCCCGTCATTTTAACAGTGCTCATTCTACCTGAATCATTCATTTTGAGCGCACTAACTTTTAACGCTTAACAATGGGAGGCTGCGTGTAATCTTTATACTTTTCTTCGATACCCTCTCAATCCAGAGCTAAAACAACGTTAATTGATCATTGTTCTGCGTTTGCAATCGCCCACCAATACCAATAAGTCTCACAGCTTTATCCGCGCGGGTCATGGCTTGCGCTATCAACTCACGATAATCATCCATTGAGACACAGCGCTGATGGTCGGCCAAAGTCGTTACTTGAAAATCTGCAAACTTCACTTTTACAAACGGTGCCAACTGCATTAACTGTAAACCGGCCTGCTCCACACGCGCTAAAAACTTAGGCCACATGTGATCTAATACATCATTAATTTCTTCACCGCCGCACAGATCAATGGCAAATGTATGCTCCATGCTGATGGATTTACGCAGGCCACGCACTTTCACTTCTCTATCGTCGCGGCCATATGCTCTTTGAATTAAAATTTCACCAAACTTACCCAACCTAGATTTTAAGCCATCTGCGGAGACATCCCGTATATCTTGGCAAGTATGAATACCCAAATCCTGAAGTCTTTCGGCGCTTTTAGGGCCCACCCCAGAAATACACTTAACCGGCAATTTGGCCACAAAATCATCCACCTCTTTGGGAGTAATGGCGAACTGACCATTGGGTTTGCGCCAGTCGCTGGCGACTTTGGCCAAAAATTTATTTGGCGCGATTCCCACCGACACCGTAATACCCACCTCACTAAAAACATGTTGGCGTATTTGCTGTGCTATTAAAACGGCATTACTGGTAGGGGCTAATTCTAAAAAGGCTTCATCCACGGATACCGGTTCAAATTCTAGCGCGTACTGCTTAAGAATGGACATTACCTGTGAAGAGGCTTCACGATATTTGGCCATATTTCCTGGCAACATAACTAGATGAGGGCACAACTTTAAAGCTTGGTTACTGGGCATGGCTGAGCGAACACCAAATTTACGCGCAGGATAATTACAGGTGGAAATAACGCCTCGACTGTCGCGAGGCCCTCCAATAGCAATGGGCACATTGACTAATTCAGGGCGATCGCGCAT
>JAPYOO010000640.1 GCA_029938135.1 Bermanella sp.
GATACACTTTGGGTAATCATTTTTTGAATAAACGCTAATTCCCCTCCTTCACACCACAGCTCTTTATGAGTACCCGAAAAGTTTAAGTTATCTGTTTTATGGGCTTTAAGGTGTGAACCGCGTTTGCCCTTATTGTAGTTAAGGTTTTTATTTTTACGCACATTACCTTGTTCGGCCTCTTCCATCGAACTATGAAAAGGCGGGTTACAAAGGCTTACATCAAAGTAATCATTGCTGTGAATAACATTAGCAAAGAGACTATTTTCATCGGTTTGATGACGCACTTTAATTTGCTTATCCAGTTTATTAACTTTCACTAATTGTTTAGCGCAGTTTACCGCAATGGCATCAATGTCCGTTGCCACAAAACGCCAGTTAAGTGCGCGACTGCCCACCAATGGGTAAACTAAGTTAGCGCCTGTGCCAATATCTAGCGCCGATACCGACTGGTCTTCTGGGGTTTGAATTAAATCACTTAAGTGATGTAAATAATCCACTCGCCCAGGAATAGGCGGACAAAGATAACCTTGGGGTAAATCCCAAAACTGTATCTTATAATCTTTTTTTAATATGGCTTTGTTCAGTGTTTTAACGGCATCGGCATTTGAAAAATCCAAGGTCAATTGACCTTTTTGCCCTGTAATAATAAAGGGCTTTAATTCAGGTAATACAGCGCACAACGCATCCATATCGTATGACTGGTTATGGGGGTTATTTTTATGCATTAAAAAGCTACTCCTGTGCCAGCTAAGCCACAGTAACCCGCTGGGTGTTTATCTAAATACTGCTGATGTTCATTTTCAGCAAAGTAAAATTCCTTAGCCTTTTTAATTTCAGTGGTGATATTACCAAAACCTGATTTTGTTAAATTACCTTGATATATGCCAAGGCTTTTTTCACTGAACATTTTTTGCATGTCATCCACCCAAAATATCGCAGAGCGGTATTGAGTTCCCACATCGTTACCCTGCTTCATGCCTTGAGTCGGGTTATGGCCCTTCCAGAAAGCTTCTAACAATGTCCAAAAATCGGTGAGCTCTTGGTTATAAACCACCATCACGGTTTCGGTATGGCCAGTTTTCCCAGAACACACATCTTCGTAAGATGCATTTTTGGTAAAGCCACCCATGTAACCCACCGCCGTGCT
>JAPYOO010000213.1 GCA_029938135.1 Bermanella sp.
GGGTAATCAAGGCTCAAAGGTGACAAACCTAGATACACATAAGGTATGCCTTCTGCTTTGAACGCTTCAAATGCCTGGGTCATCAGTAAATAGAATATGCCCTGAGGGAATTTTTCGGATGCGCGACTAATATTGGGAACATAACCCACTACCTGGCCATTTTCGTATATGGGATCAAAGAAAATAAAGCCGATCATTTCGTCGTTTTGATAAGCAAAAAAGCGTCTGGTACCTTCCTTATAATCCATCTCCATGGGGCGTATTAAAAATACAATTTCACGGCTCTTACATTTACGCGTTTTTAACCATGAATCTGATAAGTGGCGATAAGACAACTCACCATAACTTTCTTTAACCGTAACGCTCTCTTTTTTAGCGTGGTTTACGGCTGTGCGAATAACCTGCTTCTTTTTTCCTGACAAGCTCCATGCCTCCAGGTCAATAAGGCTTTCTTTACCGAATTGGGTGGCGTAAAAGTCCGTTTTTTCATGAATTAACTGAGCCACACCTGCCGATACCTGAATGAATACCGGGTTTTTATGCACAACCATAAAAGCAGCAATAAGAGTTTCACGCTTTTCCACTGCACATACAGGGTCGCCCAAACACACCACTGTGCCCCATTGCTTGCGGTAAGCAATATAACCGACACCGTCTAAATCAAAATAAGACATATTTGGCTGCAAAGCGGAATACGACATGGAGTGGCGGCCGTATTGCTTTAAATATGCAATACGCTCTGTCAGGGTAAATACCCCGCCACCATGGACGCCTTCCTGGCAAACATCGTCAATAATCAGTTCTGCTTCGTTCATGCTAACCTCGAATTTTTATTTTGCAGTTGAGCCCCTGAAACATGCTCCTGCTGTTTCAGGATACCGGCCGTCCTGGCCATAGTTAGGCGACATCTTGTTGCTGAGGTTTTTCAATAACTTTGCGTTGTGCCTTCATTGACCATAGCGCTGGCACAAACAACACGTTTACATCTTCACATTCAGTGACCTTAAAACCCATGGCCTCGATGTGTTGGGGGTAGTTGTATATTTTATGAAAAGCATTTTTAGCAAAAACAGTGAATATGCCCACTGCGATATACCAATATGCATTTTGAAACGCTTTAGTGAAGACATTGCCTTTAGGATAATGGAAGTCGCCAACCACAAAGTAACCTTCAGGCTTTACCAATGTTCCTAGATGGCTCATGACAGTCACCATGAAATCTTCTGGGAATACATTCAAGAAGAAGTTTGCGACTACAAAATCGTATTCCGCGGTTTCTTTAATCTCAAAAATATCGCTATGTACTAAACGAATTGGATGCTTGAACTTTTTGCCTTTGAGGTTTTTTTCAACGTTTTTAAGCATGGTTTCAGACAGGTCAACCACCGTTACTTGAGCGCCCCGCTGGGCTGCATCTATGGCGTCACGGCCATGACCCACGCCTGCGAATAAGATTTTATCGTCTTCTTTTAAATCTTTATTCATAAACGTTTTGCATTTATGGAACTGGTTGCCGCCGTAAATTACGTTAAGAAAATCGTAAAGAGGTCCGATAATTTTGTATTTGTCTGACATGTTCGTGTCCCGTAATTTTTATTGTTCGGGTGATGGATCTGCAGAGGGTTTAATCGGTGTGACACAAATCTAATGGCTTTGTAGCAGCCTGAAGCTGAGTAAAAGATCTGAGGCAGCAAATGATTATTATTATGTATCTGCGGTCCGTTTAGGGTGAAGACATTAACATGGGGTTTTTACACAAACCAAGCATTTTGTTACACACTGTTACCTTTTCAGAGGTACAAAAGTCCCAAGTTAAAATAGTTGAATAAAATCAATAGCTTGTAATTGTCAGACAGTCTCACAGTTAATACCTGCACACGTTTTCCACTTACATTTAGATACATTAGCCTGTCCTAAATTCACCTATTTATTCCCAAAAAATGAATATAAGCCCCTGCCAATTACATCTGTTCAAGTGGTAACCCTTAAAAGCTAAGATGGAAAGTGTGGACTCTGTGTTTATATCTTTATAACTCAAAGGAATTTCATTACTCTGCATACAACTATCAATCATAAAAATAACAGAGCCCACACATGCAAGAACTGGTCGATAATATTAACGGCGTCATTTGGAGCCCAGCACTTATATATTTGTGCCTAGCAGCCGGGTTATTCTTTTCAATATTTACCCGCTTTGCCCAAGTCCGCCACATAAAAGAAATGTGGCGCCTGCTCTTTAAAGGCAAAGAGTCCGATAAAGGCATCTCGTCATTCCAGTCTTTGGCTATATCCCTTTCTGGGCGTGTGGGTACGGGTAATATTGCCGGCGTAGCCGCCGCCATCGGTTTTGGCGGACCTGGTGCGATATTTTGGATGTGGTTAGTGGCATTTTTAGGCGCTGCCACCGCCTATGTGGAATCAACGCTTGCGCAAATATACAAAGAAGAAGATGAAGGGCAATTTCGAGGTGGCCCAGCTTATTACATTGAAAAGGCCATGGGGCAAAAGTGGTACGCCATTATCTTTGCTGTCTCTACTATTTTAGCCTGCGGTTTTTTATTACCAGGCGTTCAGGCCAATAGCATTGGCAATGCCATGGCCACCGCCTTTGGTAGCGGCGACATGGTAACTACCGGTTTGGGCGCGATTAGCTCAGCAAAAGTCATCACGGGCTCTATCCTTTGCATCGCTTTGGCTTTCATTATCTTTGGTGGGGTTAAACGTATTGCCCACTTTACTCAAATAGTGGTGCCCTTCATGGCGCTTGCCTACATTTTAGTGGCCTTCGTTATTATTTTTCTAAACATTGAGCAGGTACCGGGTATTTTTGCCATGATATTTGCCGACGCCTTTACTCCCATGGCAGGTATGGGAGCCGCCATTGGCTGGGGTGTTAAACGTGGTGTGTATTCAAATGAAGCAGGCCAAGGTACCGGCCCCCATGCAGCTGCTGCTGCTAATGTTCAGCACCCTGCGCAACAAGGTTTAGTGCAGGCTTTTTCTATATACATCGATACATTATTCATTTGCACCGCCACCGCACTGATGATTTTAATTACCGGTGCCTACAATGTGCATGGCGTAAGCGAGGGCGTATTTTTAATTCAAAACCTACCCCAAGACATCGCTGCCAATAGCCCTGCATTTACGCAAATGGCCATTGAAAGTACGATGCCTGGCATCGGAAAACCGTTTGTGGCCTTTGCGTTGTTATTCTTTTGCTTCACCACCATCTTGGCCTACTACTACATTGCTGAAACTAACGTGGCGTACATTAGAAAAACCTTTAAGTTACCAGGCATGATTCCTGTGTTAAAAATCTTGTTATTGTCATCTGTGTTTTACGGCACCATTAAGACCGCTACCTTATCTTGGGGTTTAGGTGATATCGGTGTGGGCCTGATGGCGTGGCTGAATATTGTGGGCATTCTTATTATATTCTTCATGGCAAAACCGGCTGTGAAGGCACTTAGAGATTATGAAAGACAGAAAGATGCAGGAGTAAAGGATTACACCTTTGACCCTGAAAAACTGGGCATTAAGAATGCGCATTTCTGGGATAACAAAAATAATACTAAAGAATAGCGGCATAAAATCGGGCAGGGGCTGCCCTCGTACGAGGCTACCCTGTGGCCGATCCTGTTTATCCACACACAAAAAAGGCCAGAGCAATCACTTGCTCTGGCCTTTTTATTTCACGCTTTAAATCACTTCAAAAACAACTTATATGCTGGGTTGTCGCTTTCATCCCAGTAAGGGTAAGCCAGCTCTTCCAGATAACCCTTAAGCTCTTTTTTGTCAGCCTTAGCGGCTTGTAAACCTACTAGCACCCGACCATTAGCAGCCCCGTGATTACGGTAATGAAACATAGAGATGTTCCAGCGTTTACCTAATTTTTTCAAAAAGGTTAATAACGCGGCTGGGCGTTCAGGGAACTCAAAACGGTATAGGATTTCGTTATCCACCGAATCCGGTGCATGCCCACCCACCATATGACGTATATGGTATTTAGATATTTCATCTTGGCTTAAGTCTAATACTGGATAACCTTTTTCATCCAGCTCTTTAAGCAGCGTGTCTTTGCCGCCATCCAGCACTTTAACACCCACATATATCTGAGCTTGCTTGTCTGAGCCGTAGCGGTAGTTGAATTCTGTAATAGGGCGCTTACCCAATAAATTACAAAAAGCTTGAAAGCTACCGGCTTTTTCAGGAATGGTAACCGCCAGAATGACCTCGCGGCCCTCACCTACTTCGGCCATTTCGCTCACATAGCGTAAACGGTCAAAATTCATGTTGGCACCTGACTCAATAGCGATAAAGGTTTGCCCCGATACACCTTCACGTTCTACGTATTTTTTAAGGCCCGCCACACCTAATGCTCCGGCAGGCTCGGCTATGGAGCGAGTATCGTCAAAGATATCTTTAATAGCCGCACATAACTCATCTGGGGTGATCGTGATCACCTCGTCTATGTTGTCTTTACACACTTCCCACGTGTGCTTGCCTATTTGTCCCACAGCGACACCGTCGGCAAAAATACCGACATGAGGCAACGTAACCCGCTTCCCCGCTTTCATGGCCGCGGCCAAGCAAGCGCTTTCGGTGCTTTCTACGCCAATGACTTTAACGTCTGGGCGTAAATATTTTACATACGCGGCAATACCCGCCGCCAAACCACCGCCACCTACAGGCACAAATATCGCATTCAGTGGACCAGTATGCTGACGCAGCAATTCCATGGCCACCGTACCCTGACCCGCTATGACATCAGGGTCATCGTAGGGGTGAATGTAGGTCATGCCTTTTTCTTTCACCAGCTTTTGGCTGTGGCTAAAGGCTTCATCAAAAGTATCACCAAACAAAATGGCTTTACCGCCAAGGGCACGTACCGAGGCCACCTTAATTTCAGGGGTGGTGAGAGGCATGACAATCGTCGCCTTAATACCTAGTTTTTGTGCAGACAATGCAACACCCTGAGCATGATTGCCGGCCGATGCGGTGACAATACCTTTGGCTAACTCTTCAGGGGTTTTCTTAGATATACAGTTGTAGGCCCCGCGGCACTTAAAGCTGTACACAGGCTGCATGTCTTCGCGCTTAATAAGCACGGTATTTCCCAAGCGCTTTGTTAAAAATTGCGCTTGTGACAAGGGGGTTTGCACCGCCACATCGTACACATTGGCCTCAAGGATGCGCTTTATGTAGTTCTGAGCCATAGGGAAAGTCTGCGAAAAAAGGAAAGTGGCTTATTGTAACGATAAATCCTTCTACGCAATAGTTATTGTGTGACGACATTTATGGATATAATGCCCCCGCTGAAAATTGACTATAATTGCTTTACCTAAATAGATTACGAGCCTTTCATGACTCAAGACGAATTAAAACAAGCCGTGGGCCAATCCGCGGTGGATTATATTTTGCCCCACCTAGAAGACGACAGCATAATTGGGGTGGGCACAGGCTCTACCGCCAATTGCTTTGTTGATGCGCTGGCTAAGGTGAAACACAAGTTTGATGGTGCTGTGGCTAGCAGTGATGCCACCGCGCAACGCCTGAAAGACCATGGTATTCCGGTATACGACCTAAATGTCGCTGGCGAGCTTGAGTTTTACATAGATGGCTGCGACGAAACCAACGATAAACTTGAGGTTATTAAGGGTGGTGGTGCCGCCCTTACCCGTGAAAAAATTGTAGCAGCCTGTTCTAAGCAGTTTGTATGCATCTGTGACGATAGCAAATGGGTGGATATGTTAGGTGGCTTCCCATTACCCGTGGAAGTAATTCCCATGGCACGCAGCTATGTGGCGCGCGAGTTGGTGAAATTAGGCGGCGACCCGGTTTACCGTCAAGGCGTAGTGACCGACAACGGCAATGTGATAATTGATGTGCACAACATGAAAATTCAAAGTGCCATTGAATTAGAGCAGCGCATTAACGATATTGTGGGTGTGGTAAC
>JAPYOO010000641.1 GCA_029938135.1 Bermanella sp.
AAGAACTTGAATAACCGTTTATTAGTAATGGGTAATAATATTTTTGTGCAGTTGAGTATCGTGCGTAACCCCGAAAAGCAATTACTCCAACTAGCTACTATTGAATCCGGAATGCACTCAAAACAAAAGGTAACATGAAAGAAGCAATACTCTCTCGTAGGTGCGTGCTTGCACGCGAATCCAGCATAGTGAATTTCGAGTAAATACCAATAGCGGGTACATGGCGACCTTCTTACAGAATTCTGCTTAAACCCGAAACAAAAAAGTAAAGTGTAAGAAGCAATATTCTCCTCGTAGGATCGTGCTTGCACGCGAATCACGGCATAGTGAATTTCGAATTAATACCAATAGCGTACACGCATAGATTGTTTAATTCGCGTGCAATACCCAACAAGCGGGGCACACTGGCAAGCTCCTACAAAAAAGCATAAAGATTAACTAAACGAAGGAATGGCAGTAACTAAAGACAAGCTTAAATTAAAACATGGACCCAAAAGCCAAATAAAAAAACATCCTTGTTGGGTCACGCAGGGTGTAACAGCCTGTCTTAACGACGGCTGTCCGATATTTCCTTTTTTACATCTAACTGGCTTTGATCTAAAAAGCGCAAGTCAGACAAGTGCGATTTTAATTCTTCCCACAGCACTAAGGCTTCATTGTTGCCTTGTACATGGCGGCGCAATAAAAAGAGCGCACACTCCACCTCTTCGGTTAAGTGGCTCCAATCTTTTAACTGGTAATGGCACATGGCCAAGTAGCCCGCAAATATAGGCTGCTGATAACAGGCTGGGTCCCACTTTTTTAACGCCATTAAATGATGCAGGCACAGAGCATAGTGTTTGCTCTGATAGTGGTGTTTAGCCAAACGAGCATGGTAACGTTTGATCCAGTGACTTAAGCGAAACCACATAATTGTCTCCTAGTTGAATCAAGTATAGTCAAGCTAGGAGTAAGAGCAGGGGTGTTAGTACTTTTTTTTATACTTAGAAGTTATAAATGAAGTCGTTGCACGCCAAACTTTTTATTCTTGGCATTAATGGCCCAGTACTAGAGTGGGGGAATGCTTTTGCTTATCAACAAGGCGTCGCTTAAGGACAAGCACTGGGGTGAATCTCTAAGCGCTGATTAAAATAGCGGGTGCC
>JAPYOO010000642.1 GCA_029938135.1 Bermanella sp.
TCTTAGGGGCTCTGCAAACAACGCAGTGGATTGTAAAAATAGGCAAAGCAAAAGGGTTATTTTCATGAAATTCCGCCACATATAAAATTGGGCGTGATAGTAGCAGATAAACCTGACCAACTGGTCAGTTAGTTTGATAACCACTGCTCAGTATCAGGTATCCACGTCAATAAGGGGGTAATCCTCCCTTTTTAGCTGACGCTAAAAGTAGAAGTTAAAAGTAGAAGTTAAGCAGCCATCAACGGTGGTCTACCACCGTTTGCTTTATCTGGCCGCTCGTTACTGTAAAACCATAACCACTTCGTTGCATAGTCTTGAACCTCATTTAACGTTTCAAAAAGATACTTACTCAGCCAACTATATCTAATTGTCCGATTAGCTCTTTCAATATAAGCGTTCTGCTGCGGATTTCCTGGTTGAATATAATCAACCCTGATGCCGCGTTTTTTTGCCCAATCAGTGAATTCATGACTGATAAACTCAGGGCCATTATCGCAGCGTATTGCAATTGGCTTTGAACGCCACTCCAGAAGTTGATCGAGTACACGTGTGACCCTAGTTGTTGACAAAGAGAAGCCTGCTTCGATCGCGAGTCCTTCACGCTTAAACTCGTCTATCACATTGAACAGCCTAATTTTTCTTTGATCAGAGAGTTGATCGTGCATAAAGTCAATTGACCAGACCTGATTAACTTTAATAGGCTCTTTCAATGGCTCAGGCTTGTTGCGCTTCAGCCGCCTTCTTGGTTTGATTCGTAAATTTAAAGCCAGCTCACAATAAATTCGATAAACCCGCTTATGATTCCATTTAAAACCCTTCACGTTACGTAAATAATCAAAGCACAAGCCAAATCCCCAGTCGGACTCTTTTTCGGTTAAGTTAACAAGCCATTCGGCTATTTTTTCATTTTCAGAGCTCAAAAGTGACTGATACCGATAACAGGTTTCACTGATAGAAAATGCTTGGCACGCAAGCCGAATACTCACAGCGCGATTCGAAACAGCCTGTTGGGCCATCTCCTTACGCAGTGACGGCTTTACCACTTTTTTGCCATGGCCTCCTGAATAATTTCGGATTTAAGGCGTTCTTCCGCATACATTTTCTTCAGGCGTCGATTTTCATCTTCAAGCTCTTTAAGCCG
>JAPYOO010000643.1 GCA_029938135.1 Bermanella sp.
ACCGCCCATCCATGGGCACAAAAAAGCCCGCTATACATCTGCATAGCGGGCCTTTTAAACGGGTTGCCTTAACTTAAACGTTAAAATCACCGGCTTGGTATTTATCAAACATAGCGTCTAATGAAATCGCTTTGATCTTGCTGGCATTACCGGCAGTTCCAAACGCTTCATAACGCGCAACACAAATATTTTTCATGGCTTCAACAGACGCATTGAAATATTTACGTGGATCAAATTCACTGGGGTTTTCAGCCAAGAAACGACGAATTGCGCCGGTAGAAGCCAAACGTAAATCGGTATCTATGTTTACTTTACGCACGCCGTGCTTAATACCTTCAGCGATTTGCTCTACCGGTACACCGTACGTTTCAGGAATTTCGCCACCAAATTCATTGATGATTTTTAGCCATTCCTGAGGCACTGAAGAAGATCCGTGCATTACTAAGTGTGTATTAGGAATGCGCTTGTGGATTTCTTTAATACGATCAATGGCTAGAATGTCATCAGTAGGTGGACGCGTAAACTTGTAAGCACCGTGAGAAGTACCACAAGCAATAGCCAAAGCATCTACTTGGGTCTTTTTAACAAAATCAGCGGCTTCTTCTGGGTCGGTTAGCATTTGATCTGTAGTAAGAATACCTTCAGCGCCAACGCCATCTTCTTCGCCCGCTTGACCAGTCTCTAAAGAACCTAGCACACCTAGCTCGCCCTCAACTGATACGCCACAACCGTGCGCCATTTCAACCGTACGTTTAGTGACTTCAACATTGTACTCGTAGCTCATAGGTGTTTTGCCGTCTTCCCCTAAAGATCCGTCCATCATTACTGAGGAAAAACCTAACTGGATAGAACGCTGACATACCGTTGGCGAGCCGCCGTGATCCTGGTGCATACAAACAGGAATATGTGGCCATTCTTCAATGGCCGCTAGAATTAGGTGACGCAAGAAAGGCGCGCCCGCATATTTACGCGCACCTGCAGAAGCCTGCACGATTACTGGAGAGTCAGTTTGGTCAGCGGCCATCATGATGGCACGAATCTGTTCTAGGTTGTTTACATTAAAGGCTGGTACGCCGTAACCGTTTTCGGCTGCGTGATCCAACATTTGGCGCATGGATATAAGTGCCATTTTGATT
>JAPYOO010000644.1 GCA_029938135.1 Bermanella sp.
CTGGATTTTGGTTTAATTGTGGATGGCGCGGTGATCATAGTCGAAAACGCCATTCGGCGTTTGGCCCAGCACAGCAACAACGGCAAGCTTGCGTTAAAAGAACGTCTGCAATTGGTATTTGAAGCCACCAACGAAGTGATTCGCCCCAGCCTGTTTGGCGTGATGATTATTACCGTCGTCTATATTCCCCTGTTTAGCCTTACCGGTGTGGAAGGCAAGATGTTTCACCCAATGGCGGCCACGGTGGTGATGGCCTTGTTGGCCGCGTTGGTGTTGTCGTTAACGCTTGTGCCCGCCATGGTAGCCATATTTATGTCTGGCAAAATCAGTGAAAAAGAAAGCCCTATTATTGTGGGGGCAAAAAAGGTGTATGAACCTGCCCTAAGAGCCGCCATGAAAGCCAAGAAAGCAGTACTGGCTGCGGCGCTAGTGTTAGTGGTGATTTCTGGCTGGTTAGCCACCACGTTAGGCTCGGAATTTATTCCGCAACTTAACGAAGGGGACATTGCCCTGCACGCCATGCGCATTCCCGGCACCGGTCTTGAGCAAGCGGTGGAAATGCAATCCATGCTGGAAGAACGCATTAAACAATTCCCCCAGGTGGATAAGGTATTTGCCAAAATAGGCACGCCAGAGGTAGCCACCGACCCTATGCCACCTAATGTGGCCGACAACTTTGTGATGCTAAAACCGCGCAGCGAATGGCCCAACCCAGACATGACGCAACAAGAGTTGGTACAGGAAATTGAAACGGCGGTGAAAGAGTTACCCGGTAATAACTATGAGTTTACCCAGCCCATTCAAATGCGTTTTAACGAACTGATTTCTGGCGTGCGCTCTGACCTGGGCATTAAGGTATTTGGTGATGACCTGGAGCAATTGCTTAAGTCGGCCAACGACATTTTACAAGTGTTACAAACCGTAGACGGCGCAAGCGATACTAAGGTAGAGCAAGTTACCGGCTTGCCCATGTTGTCGGTAATTCCAAAACGCACGGCCCTAGCCCGCTACGGTTTAAGCATTCAGGAGCTGCAAGATCTGGTCGCCACCGCCATTGGTGGTGAAGAGGCGGGACTTATTTTTGAAGGAGACCGTCGCTTTAAAATTATGGTGCGTTTACCGGAATCGATCCGC
>JAPYOO010000645.1 GCA_029938135.1 Bermanella sp.
ATAAATTACCGCTCACCTTTTTTTCTTGGCACAGTAAAATAGAAGCCAATCATGCACATCACACCCAAGAAGAATTAGAATGTTTTTATTTTAATTTTAATGTGGATGAAGATGCCTTCATTAAAACCGGTAATGAGATGCTGGATGGCGTATATGCGTTTTGGCGCGGCTTGAATCAAGACCGTCAGAAACTGCATTGATAGAGGTGTGCTTAAGAGGCTGTCATTGCACAGCCTTTATTTCGTTATATTCTAATAATTTACCTACTTAGACACATTACCCTAATTTAAGACCTTCAACGTCACAATTGGCTAAACTAAATTTGTGGCTTCTCAAAAAGAAGTGCGCTCTCCATTTGCCCCACACATCCTCAAAAGGGAGTTCGGCTTATGTTTTCAAATATGAAAAATCAAAGTGTGCAGGAACTTCATTTCTGCCAGCAAGGTCCACTAAACGCGGTGATCGCCATTCATAACCTAACACTTGGGCCTGCATTGGGTGGGTGTCGTTTTCTTGACTACGAAAACGAAGAGCAGGCCATTACCGATGCATTACGCTTGGCCCGTGGCATGAGTTACAAAGCGGCACTGGCGCATGTGCCTCAAGGGGGCGGTAAAGCGGTCATTATTAAACCCAAGGGCGAATTTGACCGCCAGAAGTTATTTAATCAGTTTGGTCAGTTTATTCAGTCATTGTCTGGCCGCTATATTACCGCCATGGACAGTGGCACCCAAGTGCAAGACATGGATGATATTCGCAGCCGAACCCCATTTGTTAGTAGTTCAAGCAATATCGGTGATCCCTCTCCGATCACAGCGCAAGGTATGGCACTGGGCATGTTAACTGCCGTGCAATTTAAACTGGGAAAAGAAATTAAAGGCTTAACGGTGGCTATTCAGGGTCTAGGGCATGTGGGCATGGCATTAGCAAAACAGCTTCACCATGAAGGCGCACAGCTTATTGTGAGTGATGTGGATAAGAAAAAAACCCAGTGGGCCAAACAAGCTTTTAATGCTCAAGTGGTAAACATAGATGATATATATAAACAAACATGTGATGTGTTTAGTCCGTGTGGCTTAGGGGCCATATTAAATGAACAAACCATTGGCCAATTAAAATGCACCGTTATTGC
>JAPYOO010000646.1 GCA_029938135.1 Bermanella sp.
GGGAATTTAGCGCCGGTTAAAGAACGCATGGCTAAACGATCTTTGGCGTATGTTAGGGCGCCTTGGTAAGACCCTTCTGACGTGGAGACACCTTGCAACGCAGTACCGATTCGTGCGGTATTCATAAAGGTAAACATGGCGTTTAGGCCTTTATTTTCAGGGCCAATTAACCAGCCTTGTGCACCATCAAAATTCATCACACACGTGGCCGAACCGTGCATGCCCATCTTGTGCTCAATAGAGCCACACTTAACAGCGTTACGCTCACCAATGGCGCCGTCTTCGGTAGGTAAAAACTTAGGCACAATAAATAACGAGATGCCCTTAGTGCCGGCCGGTGCGCCCGCAATACGCGCCAATACAATGTGTACAATATTACCAGCTACATCGTGTTCACCCGAGGTGATAAATATTTTGCTGCCGGTAATGGCGTAAGAGCCATCGGCATTAGGCTCGGCCTTGGATTTCATTAAACCTAGGTCAGAGCCACAATGGGATTCAGTTAAGCACATAGTGCCGGTCCATTCACCGCTGACCAAAGGATTCATATAGGTTTTCTTTTGATCAGGCGTGCCCCAAGCGTGAATGGTGTTCATAGCTCCGTGGGATAAACCCGGGTACGTGCCCCAAGACCAGTTAGCGGTACTCACCATTTCGGTCATGACTAAGCCTAAAGACTCTGGCAGCCCCTGGCCTCCAAACTCTTCATCGTGGGTTAATGAACACCAGCCCATCTCTACATATTTGTCATAGGCTGCTTTAAAACCGGACGGTGTAGTTACTGAGCCATCAGCGTGGTGAGTACAGCCTTCTATGTCGCCCGAGCGGTTAATAGGCACCAAAATATTTTCACAAAACTTGGCCCCTTCATTAATGATGGCATCCACCATATCGGGAGTGGCTAGATCGGCGTAAGCAGGCAGGCTAGCGTAGTGCGCGGGCATATCCAGCACTTCATCTAGGATAAATTTAAATTCACGTAGCGGCGCTTTATATTCTGGCATGACAAACCTTTATTGGGGTCTTTAGAGATATTGCTTATTATTTAACAAATCAAACACTTGTTTGAAACATACGTTTAGATTTGAAAAGTGTCAACCTTCTCATCAATATCGATTTTGCATAGGG
>JAPYOO010000026.1:0-28434 GCA_029938135.1 Bermanella sp.
TGGTTGTCTTTAGTCATTTGGGTGCTCATAAATCAATTCTAATGGGTAGTGTTGGTGACTGAAGTAATCTTGGGCGCATTTAATGACCAAGGGGCTGCGAGCTTGTCGACTTTCAACAAGCTCCTGTGGCGTAAGCCATTTTATCCCTGCAATACCATCATCAAGTGTTGCTTGTGGGTCGTAGGATAGTGTCTTGCCAATAAAACAGTGGCGATGATAAGTTATGCCATTGTTGGGTGCGGTAAACGTATATAAGCCAAGATAGCCTGTTATTTCGCAGTGATATCCACTTTCTTCGAGGGTTTCTCTAATAGCGGCGTCTATTAATCGCTCGTTCTCTTCTAGGTGGCCGGCAGGCTGGTTAAGAACAAGCTTACCTGAATCCATCTCTTCAACGAATAATAGCTTGCCGTCTTGCTCTAGAATAGTGGCGACTGTAGCGTGCGGCTTCCAACGCATTTTTTTTACCTTTTCTTGGGGTGACGTATTTTAGCTAAATTGGACTTGTCTGGATACGCCTGCTTTCTTCTGTTTTGTGTGGCTGCTGGGGTCGGCACAATAAGCTCTTTATGTTCTCCTGGTTTTAATTGACCTAAATGCCAATCACCGATACTTGCCCTTACTAGTCGCAAAGTGGGGTGGCCGATGGCCGCGGTCATGCGTCTAACTTGGCGATTACGGCCTTCACAGATTTGAATTTCTAGCCAGGTAGTGGGGATGTTGGCTCTTTGTCGAATAGGGGGGCTTCTTTCCCATAGAGTTGGCTCATCCATTATTTTAACATTGGCTGGAAGGGTGAGGCCGTCCTTTAGCTGTATGCCTTTGCGTAGGGTGTTAATATTTTGCTCGTCTGGTATGCCTTCTACTTGTACCCAGTAGGTTTTGACGGATTTGTGCTTTGGGTGAGCTATTCTATGCTGTAATTGACCGTCATCTGTTAATAGCAGTAAACCCTCTGAGTCGTAGTCTAATCGTCCTGCAGCATATACGCCGGGCACCTTTATAAATTGAGATAGGGTTTGTTTGTCACTGCTGGTATCGGTGAATTGAGATAAAACTTGGAATGGCTTATTAAATAAAATCAGTGTCGACATGAGGGTTTACTTTTGTAGTAAAGCTACCTAAGGGGGGCTTTAATCTTGTTTTAATGAGTGATTCTGTAAAAATACTACAGATTTGCCTATTGATTATACCATTGCGTGATATAATCCGCCGCCATTGAATTTAATCAATATAACAAAGTGACCAAAAGTCGCTTGATATGACCTTAGGGCCATATTTAATCGGATGAAGGACGATCAAAAGTCGTCTTTAAATTAAGTTTCAGGTTTATAGCCATTAAACTTTAGGATGTGAAATGACCAATCAAGTGCCAAAAATAATTTATACGCTTACAGATGAAGCCCCTCTTTTAGCGACATACTCTTTATTACCTATCATTAAAGCATTTACTAAATCTGCTGACATCATCATCGAAACCCGTGATATATCTTTGGCGGGTCGTATTATTGCCAACTTTCCTGACTTTTTAAAAGCAGATCAGCAGCAGCCTAATGCATTAAAAGAATTGGGTGCTCTAGCTAAAACACCCGAAGCCAATATTGTAAAGTTACCTAACATCAGTGCCTCTATCCCACAAATATGTGAAGCCATTGCTGAGTTGCAAAGCCATGGATACGCAGTTCCTGATTACCCTGTTAATCCTGAGTCCGCTGAAGAAGAAAGAATTAAAACGATTTACTCTAAAATATTGGGCAGTGCAGTAAATCCAGTATTAAGAGAAGGTAATAGTGACCGACGTGTTGCTGGCCCTGTTAAGCAGTATGCCAAAAACAACCCACATTCAATGGGTGCTTGGGATAAAGCGTCTAAATCACATGTAGCTCACATGGAATCGGGTGATTTTTATGGCAGTGAAAAATCTGTTGTCATGTCTAAAGCCGATACCATTCGTATTGAGCTGATTAATAGCAAGAGTGAAATTACCGTATTAAAAGAGTCTCTTGCCTTGCAAGATAAAGAAGTAATTGATGCCTCTGTTATGAGTCGCAAGGCTTTACGTGGTTTCTTTGAGGATCAAATGCAAGACGCTAAGGCTACTGGCGTGATGTTGTCGCTGCATTTAAAAGCCACCATGATGAAAGTGAGTGACCCGGTAATATTTGGTCATGCGGTTACGGTTTATTATAAAGATGTATTTGCAAAGCATGCTGAGTTGTTTGCTCAGCTGGGCGTGGACGAGAATAATGGTTTGGGTGACGTATATGCGAAGATTCAGTCATTACCTGACGCTCAAAAGGCGCAAGTAGAAGCTGATATCTTGGCGGTTTATCAATCTCGCTCAGATTTGGCTATGGTCGATTCAGATAAAGGCATCACAAATCTACATGTACCTAATGATGTGATTGTTGATGCGTCCATGCCTGCCGCTATTCGAGCTTCAGGGAAAATGTGGGGTAAGGACGGTGAATTACATGATACTAAGGCACTGATTCCAGATCGCTGTTATGCCGAGATATTCCAGCAAACCATGTTGTTCTGTAAAAAGAATGGCGCGTTTGATGTTACGACTATGGGTAATGTTTCTAACGTAGGTTTAATGGCTCAAAAAGCTGAAGAATATGGTTCTCACGATAAAACGTTCATTCTAGATCAAGCTGGTAGCATTCGTGTTATTGGCTCTGATGGTCAGGTATTACTTGAGCATGCCGTCGAAGTTGGCGACATTTGGCGTATGTGCCAAACAAAAGATGCGCCTATTCAAGATTGGGTTAAGTTGGCGGTGAATCGTGCTAAGGCAACAGGCCAGCCTGCTATTTTTTGGTTAGATGAGAAGCGTGGCCACGACGCCAATATCATTCAAATAGTGACTCGTTATCTGGCTGATTTAGATACAAGCGGGCTGGACATTCAGATTAAATCGCCCGTTGATGCGATTAATTTTACAATGGACCGTGTTAAGCAAGGCCTGGATACTATTTCTGTTACTGGTAATGTTTTGCGAGACTATCTAACCGATTTGTTTCCAATTTTAGAATTGGGTACCAGTGCTAAAATGTTGTCGATTGTACCGTTATTAGCTGGTGGTGGTTTGTATGAGACGGGTGCCGGTGGTTCAGCCCCGAAACATGCTCAGCAATTGGCCGAAGAAGGGCATTTACGTTGGGATTCTTTAGGTGAGTTTTTGGCCTTGGGTGTTTCTCTTGAGGATATTGGCCATAAAACACAAAATCCAAAGGCGTTAATTTTGGCTGAAACCCTAGGTGAGGCCACCAGTAAATTTCTTGATCATGACCGATCTCCGCTGCGTAAGGTGGGTGAAGTGGATAATCGTGGTAGCCATTTTTACTTGGCGGCCTACTGGGCTCAAGCCTTGGCGGCTCAGGAAAAGGATGCACAACTTAAGAGTATATTCTCGGCTGTGGCAAATCAAATAGAAGAACAGCGAGAGGCCATTATTGAGCAGTTATGTGCTGCACAGGGTGAGGCTATCGATCTGGGTGGTTATTATCATCCGGATATTTCAGTTGTGACAAAAGTAATGCGTCCAAGTGTGGCATTGAACGAAATAATTGATGCTATTTAAGTCTTAGTTAAAATAGAAGACACAAAAAAGCCCGATATATTCGGGCTTTTTTGTGTCTTCATTAAATGCTGCTTTTTCTAATTAAGCTTGCTGAGGTTCTGAGTTTAGCACTTTGTCGGCGTTACTTTCTTGTTGGTCTTGGGCTGGGCTAAGCATATCAAGAGGGGTTATGTTGATTGCGTGCGTTCCCTGGTCGCTAGGTTTAGTATCAAATTCAACCGATTGCCCGGCCTTTAAGGTCTTATACCCTTCTGACTGAATTGAAGAATAATGGGCAAACATATCTTCGCCGCCTTCATCCGATAAAACGAATCCATACCCCTTGGCATTATTGAACCATTTCACTTTCCCTGTCTGCATGATTTGTACTCCAAAACCTAGCTTGTATTTATTATTTTTGGAACCATATAACATAGTTATGAAGGCTGGTTATATGGTCAATTGTTAAAAGTTACATTGTGGCAATCTTTAGGCTTTGTCAAGCCTCATTGCTTATTAATTCATGTTTTTATTAAACTTTATCTGCAGTAATTGGGGCTCAGCAAAATGCCGGAAATTAAACTAAGCTTAACTATGGGGAATGAGCAATTTGAGGAGGCCCATGGGGTCGCTGTTGCTCCTAGTGAACCTGAGCTTGAAAAGCCATCCATGTATCAGGTGGTCATGCTAAACGATGACTACACACCAATGGATTTTGTGATTGAAGTATTGAGTGTGTTTTTTTCAATGGGTTTAGAGAGTTGCACTCAGATAATGATGGCGGTGCATACCCAAGGTAAGGCCGTTTGTGGCACATATACTAAGGATGTGGCGCAAACCAAAGCAGCTCAGGTTATGGAATATGCTAAAGAAAATGATCACCCTCTCATGTGCGATGTACAGCGACTTAAATAAGGGAAAAGCAGATGCTAAATAGAGACTTGGAAGCCACCCTAAACACCGCATTTAAAGAAGCAAGGGTTAAGCGTCATGAATTCATGACAGTGGAGCATCTTTTATTATCCCTTACGAATAATGATGCCGCCAAAGAAGTGCTGGTGGCGTGTGGGGCTGAAATAGAGCGCCTAAGTAAAGATTTGCAGGATTTTGTAGATTCAACGACACCTTTATTGCCAGAAGATGAATTTGAAAGAGAAACTCAGCCAACACTCGGTTTTCAGCGGGTATTGCAGCGTGCTGTATTTCACGTACAGAGCTCGGGCAAGTCAGAGGTTACGGGTGCTAATGTATTGGTCGCCATTTTTAGTGAGCAGGAATCACAAGCGGTCTATTTTCTAAAGCAGCAAAATATTGCACGTATAGATGTGGTTAATTTTATTAGTCACGGTATTTCAAAGTTAACGGGCCAGCCAGAAGAGGCTGATTCAGAGTCTATTGAGGAGGATGTGTCGGCAGAAACCACTACCAGCGCCTTAGATAACTATACAGCCAACTTAAATAAATTAGCCAAAGAGGGGAAAATTGATCCCTTGATTGGTCGCGACGAAGAATTGCTTCGATGCATTCAGATTTTGTCGAGACGTCGTAAAAATAATCCTTTATTGGTTGGGGAGTCGGGTGTCGGCAAAACAGCCATTGCTGAAGGGTTGGCTAAGCGAATAGTGGATAAGCAAATCCCTGAGGTAATGAGCGAGGCTGTGGTATATAGCCTCGACATGGGCGCTTTGCTTGCTGGTACTAAGTATCGTGGTGACTTTGAAAAGCGTTTTAAAGCCTTATTGGGTGAGTTAAAGCGCCAGCCACATTCCATTTTATTTATAGATGAAATACATACTATTATTGGAGCGGGTGCCGCTTCTGGTGGTGTTATGGATGCCTCTAACCTATTGAAGCCTCTTTTAAGTAGTGGTGAATTGCGTTGTATGGGGTCTACCACTTTTAATGAGTTTCGCGGCATATTTGAAAAAGACAGCGCACTGGCGCGCCGCTTTCAAAAGGTAGATGTAGTGGAGCCGGGTGTTGAGGACACCTACAAAATCCTCAAGGGGCTTAAGTCTAAATTTGAGGAGCATCATGAGCTTAAATATACCGATAAAGCGCTAAGGGCTGCCTCTGAGCTGGCAGATCGATTTATTCGTGACAGGCATATGCCTGATAAAGCTATTGATGTAATTGATGAGGTGGGTGCGGGTCAGCGCTTGGTATCTCAAAGCAAGCGAAAAAAGTTAATCCAGGTCTCGGATATTGAAAAAATTGTTGCCCAGATAGCCCGGATTCCGTCTCGCACAGTTAATAGTGATGATAAAAAAACACTGCAAAATCTTGATAAAAATATGCAGATGATGGTTTTTGGTCAGGACAAGGCTATTGAGTCCATGACGAATGCTATTAAGCTTTCTCGGGCAGGGCTTAAGGCCCCTGAGAAGCCCATAGGCTCATTCTTGTTTGCAGGTCCGACTGGTGTGGGTAAAACGGAAGTTAGCCGTCAGCTAGCCCATGTAATGGGGATGGAATTAGTGCGTTTCGACATGTCTGAGTATATGGAATCTCATACTGTGTCCAGGCTTATTGGCGCGCCTCCAGGTTATGTGGGTTACGATCAGGGTGGCCTTTTAACTGAAGCGGTGAACAAAACACCTCACTGTGTATTGTTATTAGATGAGGTTGAGAAAGCCCATCCCGATGTCTTTAATTTGCTATTGCAGGTTATGGATCACGGTACTTTAACGGATAACAATGGTCGTAAAGCTGATTTTAGGCATGTAGTGCTTATTATGACTACCAATGCGGGCGCTGAGTCCGGTAGTCGACGCTCCATTGGTTTTAATGAGCAAAATCACACAACAGATTCCATGGAGGTTATTCGCAAAACCTTTACGCCAGAGTTTCGAAATCGTCTTGATTCAATTATTCAGTTTGATGCGCTTGGTCGAGATGTCATTGGGCATGTGGTGGATAAATTCTTAAGTGAGTTGCAGTCTCAGCTTGATGATAAAAAGGTGGTGATTTATGCCACGGATGCCGCCAGAGAATGGTTGGCTAGTCATGGTTATGATCCTCAAATGGGTGCCCGACCTATGGCTCGGTTAATTCAAGAGAAAGTGAAGAAGCCGTTGGCTGAATATATTCTATTTGGTAAGTTGGCCGACAAGGGTGGCACAGTCAAAGTGGATTTGATTGGCGACGATATTGGTTTGAGTATTGTTGAGGATGAAGAAGTTCAAAAGGTTGGGGTGTAAAGACAAATACAGTACGCATAAAAAAAGCCCGTAAGGGCTTTTTTTTAACGAGCTCGGTAGGTAATCCTACCCTTACTAAGATCGTAAGGTGTTAGTTCCACCTTAACCTTATCGCCGGTTAAAATTCTGATGTAGTTTTTGCGCATTTTTCCTGAAATATGAGCCGTTACCACATGGCCATTTTCAAGTTTAACTCGGAACATTGTGTTAGGGAGGGTATCAATTACCTCGCCTTCCATTTCAATGTGGTCTTCTCTAGACATTCATTCACCTGAGGAAAGATTTAAAATCGAGCGCATTCTGCCTTAAATTTTATTAATAAGCTAGTGCGTGCTCCTATTAATAGTACTAATTCATTCGTTAGATTTTAAGGTCGTATGCGACTGGGTTTACTGGGCTGGCATTAACTTATAGCGCGTCGAGTAACTGCCAGTCATGACCGTTAAATATTTCTAAAGGTCGATACTGGGATTTGTAATGCATCTTTGTGCTGCTCTTTACCCAAAAGCCTAGATATACATATTCTAACTGCCTGTGGGTGGCCGCTTGGCATAATAGTAATACAGCTAATGTACCCGGGCTTAGTTTGTCATAGGCCGGGTCATAATAGGTGTAAACAGCACTAATGCCATCGTGAAGTAAATCTATGGCCGTACAGGCTATTAGGTTTTGCTGCTCATCACGAATCTCAAAAAACTGGCAGTTACTCTCAGCTGAAACAATAAAGCTTTTGTATTGCTCTATAGAGGGGGGGTGCATATCTCCGTCATCGTGACGGGCATTGATGTATTTCTGGTAAAGCTCGTAATGCTCCAGGGAATAAGAGGCTGAAGTAAACGTTGTATGCAGTGCGCCAGCTTTATTTAAGATTCGCTTGAATCGCTTACTGTTTAGATCAATGTTATGGGCTTGTATTCGACAAGATTTACATTCATCACAGTTAGGGCACTGAGGGCGGTAAAAATGACTTCCGGAGCGCCTAAAGCCTAGTTGAGATAGTTGGCAGTATTGTTCCCAGGTAGGGGGTGTTTGGCTATCTACAAATATTGAATTGGCCTTTCTGTTAGGCAGGTAGCTACATTCGTGAGGCTCAATCAGTGTCAGCATGCGAATGGCTTGGTCGTTGGGTTTATTTAGGTCCGTCAAAGCGCCATTCTCTATGGTGGTCTTTTATGATTGCTTGCTTTAATTGAGAAAGAAACTTAATCCTAGGTATCTCAACGGCCCCAAGGCTCTCAAGGTAGGGGTTATGGACTTGGCAATCAATGAGGTCGAAGTCCCAGCGTGTTAATTGCTCACATAAAGCCACAAACGCGACCTTGCTTGCGTTATCTTTACGGCTAAACATAGACTCCCCAAAGAAAGCCTTGCCGATAGATAGGCCATAAAGTCCACCTACAAGCTCCCCCTGATACCATGCCTCAACAGAATGGGCGACGCCCATTTGGTGTAATTGGTTGTAGGCCGCGTTAATGTCTGAGTTTATCCATGTGCCCTCGTTATCTCTTCTGGGTTGCGCACATTGCTCTATTACTTGCTCAAAGCAGGTGTCGATGGTTATTTTAAAATCTGACTTTTTTATGGCTTTACGAAGGCTGCGGTTGGCCTTGAATTGCTTTGGGTAAATAACGGATCTTGGATCAGGGGTCCACCAAAGAATAGGCTCTCCTGGGTTGTACCAGGGGAATATGCCTAAGCTGTAAGCACTTATAAGGCGCTCAGGGCTTAAGTCACCACCCGCGGCCAAAAGACCGCTTGGTTCTTCAAGGGCGCATTGATAATGGGGGAATGCGTCTGTATTTTGGTCTAACCAGTGTATAGATATGGTCATTGGGTGAATGCATGCTAGATAAATTTGGCTGACACGATACAATCCGTACCAACGTAGATATAGCTAGGCTAGCCGCTAAGTGCTTCAAAATAAAGAAAAAGTTAACATTGATTGGCATTCACAGTTGTCAGCCGTCAGCCGAGAAGGCCTGTTTTTGATTCTGGCCGTCGCGGCTATATTCTTGCTGCTGGCTTTAATTACCTATGCACCTGAAGATCCTGGCTGGCGCCAGCTTAATTCAAATTTACAGGTGACAAATTTGGGCGGTAAATCGGGCGCATTTTTAGCCGATCTGCTTTTCTCAATACTTGGTTTTAGTGCCTATTTATTGGGTTTGCTGCCCATTTTAAATGTATGGCAGCGTTTTAAATCGTTACCTGTGAGTTATGGGGTCTTAGGTTGGTCATGGCGTCTTATGGGTGCCTTATTAATTTTGTTTTCAGCTTCATTGCTTATACAGCTTTATGACGCCAGTGTGTTTTTACCGGCGGGTGCCGGTGGTGCATTGGGTGATGCAGTTGCCTCACCTTTAACAACCCAATTTGGGTTTGTTGGAGCCAGTTTGTTGGGTGTATTAGGGTTGGTTTTAGGGTTAACTGTGTATTCTGATATAGCTTGGCTTGCGAGTCTTGATGATCTAGGCGGCGCTACCCTAAGATTATTTAAGCAAATAATGGCTAAATTAGGCGGGTTGCGAAAATCTTTTTCTGAAAAGCCCGAAATTGCATCAAAGGGCATTAAGGATAACTCGTTTACTTCTTCGTCTGTAAATACACGTACAGTGCTCGATAAACCGGTCCAAAAAGCACCGCTTAAAAGCGTTATTCAAAAGTTACCACAAGCCATCGCCAAACCCTTGGATATCATTAAAAAAGCACCTGTAGTTAAAGGGGCAATAGAGCAATTGGCAACTAAGAAGATTAAGATTGAGCCATTCGAAAAGAAATCCCAAGGGCAGGTTCAGGATAGTTTATTTGACGTGGGTGAATTCCCCCCCATTAGTCTGTTAAATCGGCAGCAGGGTACTCATGAAACGGGTTACAGCCCTGAAAAGCTTGAGCAAATGTCGCGGTTACTTGAACTTAAATTAAAAGATTTTGGCGTTAAAATTGAAGTGGTTGCGGTAAATCCAGGCCCAGTAATTACTCGCTTTGAAGTTCAGCCGGCGCCAGGTGTTAAGGCATCTAAGATTACCAGTTTAGCAAAAGACTTAGCCCGCTCTCTTGCCATGGTCAGTGTTCGAGTGGTCGAGGTTATACCGGGAAAATCGGTTATGGGTCTTGAGATACCCAATGAAAATAGGGCGATGGTGTTTCTTGGTGATGTATTGTCTTCCCATGAATTCCAATCTAATAAATCCCCACTAGCATTGGCGTTAGGTCATGATATTGCCGGCGACCCTGTCACTGCCGATATCGCTAAAATGCCGCACTTATTGGTAGCAGGAACCACAGGTTCAGGTAAATCGGTAGGTGTGAACAGCATGCTTATTAGCATTCTGTACAAATCACCTCCTGAAGACGTGCGTTTGATATTGGTAGACCCTAAGATGCTTGAGCTGTCTGTCTATGACGGCATTCCTCATTTATTAACCCCCGTGATTACAGACATGAAAGAAGCCGCCAACGGTTTACGTTGGTGTGTGGCTGAGATGGAGCGCCGCTATAAAATAATGGCATCTCTAGGTGTGAGGAATCTTGCGGGTTACAACAAAAAGGTACTTGACGCCATTGAAGCTGGGGAGCCGTATAAGGACCCGTTTTGGAAAGCAGGTGAAAGCATGGAATCCGAACCCAGTGAACTTGGCAAGTTGCCGTATATTGTGGTGGTGATTGATGAATTTGCCGACATGATGATGGTGGTGGGCAAAAAAGTTGAAGAATTAATTGCTCGTATAGCTCAAAAGGCACGAGCGGCCGGTATTCACTTAATTTTAGCGACTCAGCGGCCATCGGTTGATGTAATAACAGGCCTTATAAAGGCTAACGTGCCCACGCGCATGGCCTTTCAAGTAAGTTCTCGTATCGATTCACGTACCATACTGGACCAAGGTGGCGCCGAGCAGTTATTGGGGCATGGCGATATGCTTTACTTGCCTCCAGGAACATCCTTACCTATCCGTGTGCACGGTGCCTTTGTTGATGATGATGAAGTACATGCTGTGGTTGCAGATTGGAAAAAACGAGGCACGCCCGTATTCATTAACTCTATAACGGATGACAGCAGTGGTGATGGCGTACCTGGGTTCAGCTCAGAATCCGATGATGGCGAAGCGGATGCTTTATTTGACGATGCCATCGCCTTTGTTACTCAAACTCGTAAAGTTTCTATATCCAGTGTGCAGCGTAAATTGCGTATTGGTTACAACCGAGCTGCCCGTTTAGTTGAGTCTATGGAACAAGCAGGGGTGGTTTCGGGTCCTAGTCAAAATGGTGCAAGAGAAGTTTTAGCGCCACCTCCAGTCCCACATTAAGGAAAGCACGTGAGAGTATTTTTAATATCGGTAAGTTTTTTGCTAGCTACAAGTTTTCAGGTTCATGCCCAGGAAGATGTAGTGCTTTTAAGTAATTATTTAAAAGGGCTGAATAATATTCAGGCCAAGTTTGTACAGCACACATTTGATGGTAAAGGGACTTTACTGCAAACTCAAAAAGGGTCGTTGCACCTAAAACGACCCAATAAATTTCGCTGGAAAAGCCAGTCTCCTTTTGAGCAGTTATTATTAAGTAATGGTGAGACTCTTTGGCAGTACGACGAGGACCTTGAGCAAGTCAGTATCCAAAAACTAAACCAGCGGTTATCGGTTACACCCGCGCTGTTGTTAACGGGAAGTGTTGATACTATTTCACAGGAATACGATGTTTACGGAGAAGCGTTAGGTGAGGAATTTCACTTTGTACTGATCCCTAAGGGAGAAGAGACCTTGTTTGATCGGTTGCGCTTAGAGTTTGACGGAGAAAAACTTTTATCGCGTATGATTATTAAGGATGAGGTGGGTCAAAAAACCATCATTAATTTAAGGGACGTTCAAAAAGACCAAAACCTAACCGATGCATTTTTTACATTTGATGTGCCATCGGGCATTGATGTGATTCGCGCTCAGTAGCATGCAAGACTCCTTATTTAACAAAATTGATACATATGAGCCACTGGCTTCGCGGTTAAGGCCTGTTTCCCTGCAGGATTATATTGGCCAAGATCACTTGCTGGGCGAAGACAAGGCGCTTCGTAAGGTAATTGAGAGTGGTCAATTGCACTCAATGATTTTCTGGGGGCCGCCGGGAGTTGGTAAAACAACTTTGGCTAAATTGTTGGCTCGTTATGCTAGTGCTGAATTTTTAGCGCTTTCAGCGGTTATGGATGGAGTTAAAGAAATTCGAGCGTGTATCGAACAGGCTAAGCATTTTCAGCAACAAGGAAAAACCTCGTTATTATTTGTAGATGAGGTTCATCGATTTAATAAGTCCCAGCAGGATGCCTTTTTACCGTTTGTAGAAGATGGCACTGTCATCTTTATTGGCGCAACCACTGAAAATCCCAGTTTTGAATTAAATTCAGCTTTACTCTCAAGGGCTCGAGTTTATAAATTAAGGCGCATCAGTGACCTGGTATTAAGTGACCTAATTCAAGGGGCGTTGCAAAAAGATAAACTGCTAATCGAAAATAATATGGCAATGGATGAAGGTGCAGCTTTGTTTCTTGCACGAGTGAGTGATGGTGACGCTCGTCGAGCTTTAAACTTGTTGGAAATGGCAAGTGATCTGGCCCAAGCCGAAAATAAAACCCTGATAGATATGGAGCTTGTTAAAGAGATTGCCCAGGAATCGGTGCGTAGTTTTGATAAGGGCGGGGATATCTTTTATGAACAAATATCGGCACTTCATAAATCAGTTCGTGGCTCCAGTCCTGACGGGGCATTGTATTGGTTTGTGCGTATGATCGATGGCGGCTGTGATCCTTTATATATTATTCGCCGCGTGGTGCGCATGGCCAGTGAAGAGATAGGTAATGCTGATCCAAGAGGGTTACAGGTATCTATGGATGCTTGGCAAACGTTCGAAAGGCTGGGCAGTCCCGAGGGCGAATTAGCCATCGCTCAGGCCATCGTGTATTTGGCCTGTGCCGCTAAAAGTAATGCCGTATATACCGCTTATAACCAAGTAACTGAATTAGTTAGAAATTCTCAAAGTGAAGAAGTGCCTATTCATTTACGAAACGCCCCAACCGCGCTTTTAAAAGAGCAGGGTTTTGGCCAAGAATATCGTTATGCCCATGATGAAGATCAAGCCTACGCCGCAGGTGAAAGCTATTTACCGGAATCAATTAAAGACGCCGTGTTCTACCAGCCAGTAGAGCGTGGCTTGGAGTTAAAGATAAAGGCAAAACTTGAGTATCTTGCTGATTTAGACTTAAAAAGTCCTATTCAAAGGTATAAACCCTAATGCATTACTTAATTATTGCCTTAGGAGGGGCTCTTGGTGCTTTAAGTCGCGCATTTGTCGCCGCTCATGTCACGAAATTATTGGGTGTTGCCTTCCCGTTTGCTACACTTGCGATAAACCTGTTGGGCTCTTTTTTAATGGGCATTTGTGCCGTGGTTATATTGGATTACTTCAAAATGACCGGTTATTGGCGTGAATTGGTGATGGTAGGCTTTTTAGGCGCTTTCACCACCTTCTCGACCTTCTCTATGGAGGGTCTTAATATGCTCCATAGTGGCCAATGGTTGGCCGCCTCTTTATATTTTTTAGTAAGTGTTATTGGTAGTGTGTTTGCCTGTTTTATTGGTTGGCACTTGGCCAAAATGATTTTTTAGTTGGAATTAAAATGCTGGATATTCGTAAAGTTCGTGAAAACCCGCAAGCCGTGGCTGTCGCTTTGGCAAAAAAATACTATAAATTTGATGTAGAGCGCTTCAATGCATTGGATGCTCAGCGTAAAGCCGCTGATGTAAGCTCTCAGAATTTACAAGCCGAAAAGAAAAAGGCCTCCAAGCAAATAGGCCAATTTATTGCTCAAGGCTTAAGCGTAGATGAAGCTAAAGCAAAAGTAGCCGAAGTTTTGGGCTCAATTGACGCTAAGTTAAAAACAGAGTTAGACGAAGCAAAGTCCATTCAAAAATCTATACACGATTTCTTGATGGCTACTCCAAATATCCCCGATGATTCAGTACCCGAGGGTAAGACCGAAGACGAAAATGTAGAAATTCGTACTTGGGGTACTCCTAAGAAGTACGACTTTGAAACCTTGGATCATGTAGATTTGGGTGTAGGTCTTGACGGTATAGATTTTGAAGTGGCCGCCAAAATTACAGGTTCTCGTTTTGCTGTAATGAAAGGTCAGGTTGCTCGTATGCACCGTGCCCTTATTCAGCTTATGTTAGATACCCATACAGATGAACACGGCTATACCGAGACGTACGTGCCGTACATGGTAAACAGTGAAAGCCTAAAAGGCACGGGTCAGTTACCAAAATTTGAAGAAGATTTATTTAAAATCCCATTTAACGACACACACTATTATTTAATTCCAACTGCCGAAGTGCCAGTTACGAATTTATTAAGAAATGAAATAGTCGATGCTAAAGATCTGCCGATTAAATACGCCTGTCATACACCCTGTTTTAGAAGTGAAGCGGGCAGTTATGGTCGTGATACCCGCGGCATGATTCGTCAACATCAATTCGAAAAAGTTGAACTGGTGCAGTTCGTTAAACCTCAAGATAGCCTGCAAGCACTAGAAGATTTAACAAGCCATGCCGAAAAAATATTACAAAAACTAGAGCTGCCTTACCGTACTGTTAAATTATGTGGTGGCGACCTAGGTTTCTCAGCGGCCATGACACTTGATTTAGAAGTGTGGTTACCAGGCCAAGAAAAGTTCCGCGAGATCTCTTCTTGTAGTAATTTCTTAGACTATCAGGCGCGCCGTATGCAGGCCCGTTTTCGCAACCCTGAAACCAATAAACCAGAGCTGTTGCATACGGTAAACGGTTCAGGTTTGGCCGTGGGTCGTACATTGGTAGCGGTGCTCGAGAATTATCAGCAAAGCGATGGCCGTATCATCGTGCCAAACGCTTTGAAGCCTTATATGAATAATCTTGAGATTATGGGTTAAGTTATGGAGTTTTTACCGCTTTTCTTTGATTTAAAAACCCGCCCAGTGTTACTTGTGGGCGGCGGTGAAGTAGCGCTTAGAAAAGCTCGATTACTGAGTAAAGCCGGTGCGAGTATAAGTGTATGCAGTCCCGTGGTGGACCCTGCACTAGAGGAAATAGTAAACGACACTAGCGGGAAATTGGTTTTACAAAACTACATCGACCAGCCTTTAGATGGATATGCTTTAGTCGTCGCGGCAACAGATGACGCTTTAACCAATCAAAAGGTATCCCGTGATGCCAAAAATGCCAACATACCTGTCAATGTGGTTGATCACCCAGAGTTATGTAACTTTATTTTCCCCGCCATAGTGGATCGCTCGCCTATTATCGCGGCCGTCAGTTCCGGCGGAAGCTCTCCTGTTTTGGCCCGAATATTAAGGGCCAAGTTAGAAACTGTTTTGCCTGCGACTTATGGCCGACTAGCCTTGTTGGCCGAGAAGTATCGGTCTGCGGTTAAAGCGCGTTTTAGTCAAATTAATCAGCGTCGTGGTTTCTGGGAAAGTATCTTGCAAGGTGCTGTATCGGATCTTGTTTTTGCCGGTAAAGAGCGTGAAGCCGAGCAGCTTCTACAAGACAGTTTAAAAGACGCCACAACGATTAAGCGCGAATTGGGAGAAGTTTATTTAGTGGGAGCAGGGCCTGGCGACCCAGATTTACTGACCTTTAAATCACTTCGGCTCATGCAGCAGGCCGATGTTGTTATTTATGACCGCCTTGTGAGTGAGCCCATATTGGATTTGTGTCGCCGCGATGCAAAGATGATTTATGTGGGTAAAGCTCGATCAGATCATGCGGTGCCGCAAGAGGGTATAAACCAGTTACTGGTGAAATATGCCAAGAAAGGCCATAGGGTATTGCGCCTTAAAGGCGGGGATCCGTTTATCTTTGGACGTGGTGGCGAAGAAATTGAAGAGCTGGCACTAGAGGGTATCCCTTTTCAGGTGGTGCCCGGTATTACGGCTGCGTCCGGTTGCTCGGCATATGCCGGAATCCCGTTAACACATCGGGATTATGCTCAATCTGTGAGATTTGTAACCGGGCACCTTAAAAATGACAGTGCTGATTTACCATGGGACGAGTTAGTTCATCCCAACCAAACCATCGTTTTTTATATGGGCCTAATGGGTCTGCCTATAATTTGTGATCAGTTAATCAAACATGGAATGTCAAAGGACACGCCTATGGCGCTGGTTCAAAAAGGCACGACAGTGGATCAGAAGGTGGTGATTGCTACCCTGGATACTATGGTCGAGGAGATAAAGAGGCAACCCGTGGCTGCTCCAACCCTTATTATAGTGGGTCATGTGGTGTCACTGCACAGTAAGTTGAAGTGGTTCAATCCCGACAACTCTCTCAGCATGTAACAATTTGTTAGACCTTGGCAATTCTTTGTCTATGCTTATATAAGTAGACTTATAAGGATTGACAGACTTGTCGAGGGCCCAATGAATTTATTTAGTCGTTTCTCTATTAAAGCCAAAATCCTAATCATACCCGCCATAGCGGTCGTGGGCTTTATCGCAAGCCTCGCGGTTAATACCAGCATTAACTCGGATAATACTGAGCGCCTTGCAGATATACAGGATGTTTACTTTCCCGTGGTTCAATCGAGCCGTGAAAATATAGTGCGTATTAACCGCACCGAAGAGCTGTTAAACACAGCTGTGAGTACCGGTGAAGGTGAAATGCTAGACAGTGCTAGGCGTACATTTAATGAGCTTGTAGATAAAATCCAAGAGCAAAAGAAGCTGTGGCCCATAATGAGTGATGAATTACAGGGCACTGAAACTCTTGCTAAGGGCTATTTTAAAGTCGCCCTTAAGCTTTCTGATGGCATGGTAACGGGGAATTTAGATCCCTCGGAAATGCCAACTCTGATACAGCAAATGAACGATGGCTTAAGCCAGACTAAGCGCAGACTTACAGAGTTTAACGAAAGTGCGTTGCTGGCATTTAATGACACAGTATCGGCTTCCAACGAGGCTGCCAATAATGCCTTAGTGTCTAGCCTCATATTAAGTATTGCTTCAATAGTCACAATCATTCTAATCAGTGCCAGTATCGTGCTGCTGATTACTCGTAACCTTAATACCATGCTTGAATCCCTAAAGGATATAGCCAGTGGTGAGGGGGACTTAACCAAGCGAATTGTTCAAAACAGTGAAGATGAAATTGGTGATTTGATTCATTGGTTTAACCAGTTTATGGAAAAGCTTCATGGCAGTATTAGTATCGTTATGAAGTCCATAGACCCTTTAACTAAGGTCTCCAATGACTTAGGGGATATGACCACTAAAACAGCGCAAATAACGGAAGAACAAAGCCGTGCAACCGATGATGTAACTCGTTCTGTAGATGAAATGTTTAGTAGCGTACAAAATGTAGCCGTTAATGCATCCAGTGCGGCTAATGCGGCGAAAGAAGCAGACGACGAGGCTAAAGCAGGTAGGGCAGTGGTAACTCAGTCGGTAGAATCTATTAACGATTTAGCCAGCGAAGTAGAGCGTGCGGCTAATGTTATTAAGAAGCTTGAAGCCGATACAGAAAATGTAGGCACGATATTAGATGTAATTAAAGGCATTGCCGAACAGACTAACTTATTGGCGCTTAATGCCGCCATTGAAGCGGCTCGTGCCGGAGAGCAAGGTAGAGGTTTTGCGGTGGTGGCCGATGAAGTGAGAACACTAGCATCTAGGACTCAGGATTCTACCCAAGAAATACAACGAGTCATTGAAGAGTTGCAAACGGCTGCACGAAGCGCGGCTGAAGTTATGTCTCATAGTCAGGATCAGGCAAAATTAAGTGTAGAGCAAGCTGCCAAAACAGATTCCTCATTGGCAAATATAACCGAAAAAGTAGCGTCGATTACTACTATGAATATGGAAATAGCCTCAGCCACTGGCGAGCAAGAAAAGGTAAGTAATAGTATAAAACGTAACGTTGAAGGGATTCGAGCAAATGCCGAGAATGCGGTTAAAAACGTTCAGGAAGTTGAGGCCGCCAGCGAGTCGTTGGTCGAAATTTCAGCAGATTTACGTAAAATAACCAGCCAATTTCGAGTATAACCCTGCTCCTTTTTTTGGGGTGGATTTCCACCTCAACTCCTCCCTCCCTGTAAGCTATAAATTATTTAGATCGCTTGATGTAAATCCTTCTCATTTGGCAGGTTTTACCTGTATTATTGGCAATATTCAATTTAATCTTTCCATAATAAGGGCATCACATGGTTCATGCTGATTTCAATCTAGTTCGTACTCAAGCTATTGAGTCTTTAGGGGTTGAAGTACAAGAGTTTGAGCACACTAAGACCGGCGCTAAACACTATCATTTAGCGGCTGAAAATGATGAGAACGTGTTTTTAGTGGCTTTAAGAACTATGCCCATGGATTCAAAAGGCGTCGCGCATATTTTGGAACATACCGCCTTGTGCGGAAGTAAAAAATACCCAGTACGCGACCCATTTTTCATGATGATCAGGCGCTCACTCAATACGTTTATGAACGCGTTTACCAGTAGTGATTGGACCGCCTATCCATTCGCTTCAAAAAATAAAAAGGATTTTAAGAATCTATTATCGGTATATTTAGATGCGGTATTTTTCGCGACCTTAGATGAACAAGACTTTGCGCAAGAAGGTCATCGTTTGGAATTCAAAGATCCAAGTGATGCAAATAGCGACCTGCAGTATAAAGGCGTGGTTTACAATGAAATGAAAGGTGCCATGAGTAGCGTTACCAGCCAACTTTGGCAGGCGCTAAGTAAACACCTCTACCCCACAAATACGTATCACTATAACAGCGGCGGGGACCCTGAAAGTATTGTAGATTTAAGTTACCAAGAGCTTAAAGATTTTTATAAAAAGCATTATCACCCAAGCAACTCTATTTTGATGACTTATGGTGATATCCCTGCCAGTGAACACCATGTTGCGTTTGCTGAGTATTTAAACCAGTTTGAGCCACTTACCAGCCGTATCCAAGTTAGTGATGAGAAGCGTTACTACGCCCCCATTAAGGTGCAAGAAAGTTATGCTCATAATATTCAAGAGCAGCAAACTCATCATGTTATGGGGTGGTTATTAGGCCATAGTGCTAATCTTGACGAACAGTTAGAAGCTCACTTTTTATCAAGTTTACTGTTAGAAAACAGCAGTTCGCCATTAAGGTTAGCCCTAGAAACCAGTTCGGTTGCCAATAGCCCAAGCCCTTTGTGTGGACTTGAGGACTCAAATAAAGAAATGTGTTTTGTATGTGGCGTAGAAGGTAGTGAAATTCAAAGCCGCGATGAAGTTGAGTTGCTTATATTATCAACCCTAGAGAAAGTTGCAGAAGAGGGTGTCAGTCAGGAACAAATTGATTCTGTATTACACCAACTTGAGCTTTCTCAAAGAGAGGTAGGTGGGGACGGTTATCCATATGGTTTACAAATAATTTTATCGGCTATTTCTGCTTGCACTCACTATAGTGACCCTGTTGAATTGTTGGATTTAGATCCAGCGATAGACAAGTTAAGAATTAAATCTCAACAGCCAGATTTCATTAAAGGTTTAATTAAAAAATATTTGTTAGATAACCCTCATCGCATCACTTTGACGTTTAGCCCAGATGCACAGATTGATGGTCTTAAGGCTGAAGCCGAAAAGAACAAATTAGAAGCCATTAAAGCCTCTCTTACATCACAGCAACAAGATGAAATTGTAAAAAAGGGGGTTGCACTTCAAGAGCGTCAGCTTACAAAAGATGATGAATCCCTTCTGCCAAAAGTAACGCTGGATGATGTAGCTAAAAACTTGGTGGTCCCCAGCCCTAAAGTTTTAAAACTCTCTAACGGACAAAATATAGACAGTTATCAGCAAGGAACCAATGGCCTGACTTACCATCAGGTTCTAATGCCGTTGCCTGAACTAAATGAAGGCGAGTTATTATTATTGCCAATGCTTACGGGTTATTTAACGGAAGTCGGTGTGGCCAATGACACCTATTTAGAAACTCAGCAAAGACAATCTTTAGTGGTAGGTGGGATTTCTGCTTTTAGCAGTATTCGATCAGACATTAACGATTTACAAACTGTGCATGGTTACTGGGTCATGTCAGGTAAAGCCCTAGCACGTAATCACCAAGAATTTTATAAATTAATGATAGAGACCTTGTACCAGGCTGACTTTACTGACCATAAACGTATTAAGGATCTGGTCATTCAGTCTAGAAGTCGCAAGGAGCAAGCCATTACCGGCAATGGTCATAGTTTGGCTATGAATGTCGCGGCATCAGGAATGTCAACGATCGCAAGGCATGCCTATTTAACGGCTGGATTACCGTCTCTTCTTCAGATAAGGCAGACACAAGCTAGCAATGAAAATGAAAAGGACTTGGCAAAGCTGTGTGACGATCTGGCTAAACTACATAAGAAAATTATGTCATGTGATGCCGAGCACTTGTTGATTAGTGATCAATCTAATATTGAGTCTGCTATAAACCTACTGAGCGATCAATGGCCAAAGGCGAGCATAAAGAAAAGCAAATCTTTTTCATTATCCTACCCGGATACCCAAATAAAAGAGGCTTGGATTATCCCTTCGCAAACTAACTTTTGCTCTAAGGCATATAAGACAGTGGGCGCGGATCACGAAGATTCCCCTGCGCTAGCTGTTTTGGGTGGTTTTCTTCGTAATGGCTTTTTACATACCGCCATTAGAGAGCAAGGGGGGGCTTATGGCGGAGGCGCCAGTCAAGATAGTGCGACTGGCGCTTTTAAATTTTACAGTTACCGTGATCCTAGGTTCAAAGAGACTTTTGAAGATTTTGACCGATCTATCGATTGGTTTAAAGCTGAAGACAAAGGTTATGAGCAGTTAGAACAAGCTATTCTTGGTGTGATTTCGGGTATTGATAAACCCAGTTCTCCAGCCGGAGAGGCAAAGCAGGCCTATCATAACGAACGCCAAGGGCGCACTACAAAATGGCGTAATGAATTTAGGCAGAAGGTCTTAGCATTAACCTATAAAGATTTAGATCGCATGATTGAACGCTACTTTAAACCTCAAGATGCTAGTCTAGGGGCGCTAATACAAAAAGATAATAAACAAGACGCAATAGACCTAGGCATGATTATCAAAGAACTGTAGTAACCTACATACACTTTGATACACTTTTTGATTTTTTGGGATGTTATATTGAGCTAAATTAGCTTGGGGTGGTCTACCCTCGGCTAGTTTAGTTGTCATTTTCTAGGAAATCGCAAAAATTCAATTGAGATGGATATGAAATTAATAAAAATAACCGCATGTATTGTGCTGTTAGCATGCTCGCATGTTCAAGCAAGTGACTTATTGCAAGAGAATATGAGCGCTACTAAAAACAATCAAATAGCCGCTAATAAGTCCCAGACGAAAATAGATGGCTTATATGAGCAGCAACGTGATGCGTTACAAAATTACCGTATAACCCAAGCCGAAATCGAGCAATTGAATGTTTATAATCGTCAATTAGCACAAATTATAAACAGTCAAGACGAAAAAGTTCAATCCTTGCACGAACAGATTAATGAAATTGAAATTACTCAGCAAGGTATTATGCCGCTGATGGATAGAATGCTTAATGGACTGCAAAAATTCATTTCGCTGGACACGCCTTTTTTATTGAACGAACGTGAGTCACGTGTTGCGAACTTAAGGGGGCTTTTATTGAGTGCAGATATTACGGTGTCAGAAAAATTTAGGCGCACTTTAGAAGCCTATCAAATTGAAGTGGAATACGGCCGTACCATAGAAGCTTATAGAGCGGTGAACCATAAACAAGAAATGGTAGATTTTTTAAGAGTAGGCCGAGTTTCTCTTTATTATTTGCCGTTAAATGGAACGCAAGGTTCAGTATGGGATAAAAAATCTCAGCAATGGACTCCTTTGAGCTCAGAATTTGATCGTGTCATCTTGCAGGGTATTCGAATAGCACGTAAACAATCGGCACCGAGCCTATTAACCCTTAAATTGCCAGCCCTAGGGGTTAACCCATAATGAATAAATTTACCCCACTCATTTGTTTAGTGTATTTATTGTCGGCTACGGTTGTCGCGGTTGAACAAAATACTGAGACAGTTAATCCGGCTCAGGTCAGTCTGCAATCTTTGTTGAAGCAAGTAAAAGAAGACGGATTAAAGGAAGGCTCTTTACACTCATTAAGGGAGAAAGAGTTTTTAGTAAATCGGGATAAACAGAAAAACTTATTAAAAGATTCTAAGCGAGAGTTGGCTCAAACTAAAGCGACAACTGAACAGTTAAAGAAAAAATTCGATAATAATGAAGAATCCCTTACAAGTTTAGATGAAGAACTGCGTAAACGTCTTGGTAATTTAGGTGAGATGTTTGGTGTGGTGCGACAAGTTTCTCAAGACATAAGTGCAATAAGAGAGCATTCGTTACTGGCTATCGAAATAGGTGCGGGTTCTGACGTTCTAGATAAACTCTCAAAGAGTAAAGCCTTGCCTAGTATTACAGAGCTTGAAGGCTTGTGGTATGAGTTGCAATTACAAATGACTAAACAGGGTGAAAGTAAAAAATTCACGGGTAGTTATATTAATGTTGACGGCCTAACAGTCACCGAAGAGATTGCCCACGTTGGCCCTTTTGTCGCTATTACAAATAGCGGGTACTTAAATTACGACTTGGAAACAAAGATGTTGCTTGAATTACCGCGTCAACCAAGTGAAGCAGGTTTGGTAGCGGATTATTTTACAAATAATGAAACATTTGGTGAGTTAGCGATTGACCCTACGCGTGGTGTGTTGCTTGGATTGAGCAGTCAAAACCCCAGTGTTATTGACCGTATCCATCAAGGTGGGTTAATTGGTTATATTATTATTTCTTTGGCGCTAGCGGGACTTGTCTACGCACTATTTCTTCTGGTTAATATACTGTCTAACGATCAAAGAGTTAAAAAACAGTTAAAAGACACCAGTAATGTTAGTAGTGATAATCCCTTAGGTCGTATTCTAAGCGTATATCATCATCAGTATAAAGAGGCTGATTTAGAGACATTAGAAATGAAACTAGATGAAGCTGTACTTAAAGAACTTCCGAAGCTTGAGCAAGGGCTTTCCCTTTTAAAATTATTGGCGGCAGTGGCCCCTTTACTTGGATTATTGGGCACTGTTACAGGGATGATCGCAACGTTTCAATCAATAACCTTATTTGGTACAGGTGATCCTAAACTTATGGCTGGAGGCATATCGCAGGCTCTAATCACTACTGTGTTGGGTTTAGTGGCCGCCATACCATTATTGTTTATGCATAATATTGTCAGCTCTAGAAGTCGTGAACTGGTACAGATTTTAGACCAGCAATCAGCAGGCCTTATCGCGCAAAAAGCGCAACAAGGGCTGTAAGATGATTTCGGATGTCATTACTTTTCTGAATAGTGGCGGGCCAGTTCTGTACGGGATTTTACTGGTATCGCTATTATTGTGGGTACTCATACTGGATCGCTATTGGTTTTTTCATCGTCAAGCAACCCCTTTGTGTCAGGGGCATCTTGAGGCTTGGCTGCAGCTTGACAATCACAATACCTGGTATGCATTTAAAATACGTCAAAGCATTGTTTCTAAAGTTAGAATTGAATATCAACGCCATCGTGCTTTTATTCAGTTACTTGTGATGATTTGTCCATTACTTGGACTGTTGGGTACCGTAACAGGAATGATCAGTGTTTTTGATGTTATGGCTGCAACGGGCACAGGCGACGCGCGAGCGATGGCTTCTGGTATTTCTAAAGCGACCATTCCCACAATGGCGGGAATGGTCGTGTCTTTAATAGGTCTCTATTTTAAGACACGTTTTGATGGTATGGCTAAAAAACAACTGGAGCAGTTCCAGGATAAGTTACTTAAGTAGGTTTGCTAAATGAGAAAACAGCATGTAAGTGCAGACATAGAAGACTCAACCATAGATATGACACCCATGCTGGATATCGTATTTATTATGTTGATATTTTTTATCGTGACGACGTCTTTCGTTAAAGAAAGTGGCGTGAGTGTAAATAGACCATCGGCGTCTACGGCACAAGAAGATAAAAACGGAAATATAATGGTGGCTATAAAACCTAATGGAGAAATATGGATTGATAAACGGTCTGTTGATGTTCGTTCTGTGCGCGCAAATATTGAAAAGTTAAAAGCCGAAAGTCCTAAAAGTGCGGTGGTCATTCAAGCGGATTCAGATTCTAGAACGGGTGTCGTAGTACAGGTTATGGACCAAATTCGTTTGGCGGGAGTACAAAATATATCTCTAGCTGCGGACCCTGGGCAATAATATGCGTTTGTTATTAGTGGCGCCCGTTGGAATATTGTTGGCATTTTTAGTTTTCTGGGTGATGCAGTGGATGATCCAGCCCGAGCCACAAAATGATCAAGCTAGTGATGGTGTGGCGATGGTGGATTTTATTCGGGCCATGAAAGACAGTCAAAGTGAAAATAAACAACGTAATGTAAAAGAGCCGCCAAAACCTAAAATACCACCTATGATGCAGGCACCGGCATTACTGAAAAGCGCGCCTCAAAAAATTGACATATCTATCCCTAATTTAAATTCCTCTTTAGCCAGTTTTAAAGGGGATGCTATGGGTGGAATGTTAGCGGGATTTGGTTTCGGTGACAGTGATGTGATTCCTTTGGTTCAAGTGGAGCCTCGATATCCGCCTCAAGCTATTTCTAGAAAAATAGAAGGGTATGTAATGGTGCGTCTACAAATATCTAAATTAGGCAGTGTTGAAGGTGTTGAGGTGGTTGATGCCAAGCCTCGCGGCGTTTTTGAGCGGGAAGCCATTAAAGCTGCGTGGCGTTATCGTTTTAAACCTAAGTTAGTGGATGGTAAACCTGTTCCACAAGTAGCCACGCTCCCCTTTGAATTTAACCTGGATAAATAGAAAATGTTTAGAGTTTTGTTTTGCGTAACTTTAATGGTGTTTTCTATTATAAGTCATGCAGCTCTGCTGAGTCCGCGCACCTATAATAAGCTTAATGACATCCAGCTTAGTATTAACGAGCAGCCAAGTATTGAGGCGCGTGTTGAAATCGATGAGCAGTTGATTGAATTGGCCGAAGACTTACAAGGCAACGCATTAGGATTGGCACTTACATGGCAAACTCATGCTCAGTTAATGTTGTTAGATGAGGATTATTCGAAAGCGAATCGTTATTTGTCTAAAGCTATTGCGTTAGATGGACTGGATAGTTCAACTGTATTTCAGTTGCGGTCTTTTTATGCCCAGATTTTATTTATTGAAGACAGGTACGTGAAAGTAATTGAGGTCTTAAAACAAATAATGGGTGCGACTGATTTTAAAGAGTCAGCGGCTATATACTCTTTAACTGCTGCTGCTTTTTACAGCCTTAATAATTTTAATGAGGGTTTACCTTTTATAGTGAAGGCTATAGAGCTATCAAGTAAACCGAAAGAAGCTTGGTTGCAGATGGCATTTTCGGGGTTTTATCAGCAAAAGAACCTATCGAAAGCGCTCTTTTATACAAATAAATTAGTACTTAACTTTCCAGATAAAAAGGATTACTGGCAACAAAAGACAGGAATGCATCAGTTAATTGAAGAGTTTCCTGATGCGGCAAGCACAAAAGAACTTTCGTTTAAGAAAGGGTTTGTTGTAAAAGAATCTGATTATATAAACCTAGGTCAGTTATTGGCGAGCCAAGGTAATGCTTACAAGGTAGCACAAGCATTACAGGAAGCGTTTGATGAAGGCGGATTGGAGCAGACCGAGAAGTCCCTTAGACTTATGCAGCAGGCGTGGACGCAAGCCAAAGAAATGGATAAAGCGGTGGCAAGTTTACAGGTGTTGTTTGACCGTTTTAATAAAACCAATGATGGTGTTCGTTTAATGAAATTTTTAGTGGATGATGAGCAATGGCAGTCAGCATTAAAAGTCAGTGAGCAGCTTTCAACACTTAAACTTAAAGACAAGCAAAGGGGTGAGATACTGCTGTTGACGGGGATTTGCCATTACAGAATAGGGCAAACCCGTGATGCGTTTAAAGCGTTAAGTAAGGCCATGGCAATTGATAGCTCATCCAGTCAAGCAAAAGGTTGGATAAGCTATATAAAGCAATTACAAGAAAGTTAATCTTCTAATTCAATAAAAATAGGGGCGTGGTCACTGGGTGTATCCATGCCTCTTATGTCGTAATCAATGCCGGCATTAACAAGGCTGTTAATTAACGGCTTAGTAATCAGAATAACATCAATGCGCAAACCACGTTTAGGCTCATCTGCAAATCCCTTGCTACGGTAATCAAACCAACTAAAACGATCATTTACGTTGGGGTTTAAAATTCGGTAGCTGTCATGCAAACCCCAATCATAAATTTTTTGTAACCATTCTCTTTCTTCTGGTAAAAACGCGCATTTACCGGTTTGTAACCAACGTTTTTGATTTTTCTCACCAATGCCAATGTCGGAGTCACTTGGAGCAACATTTATATCGCCCATAACAATAACATTGTCGCTGGGGGTGAAGTTATCACTTAAATATTTAAGCAGATCACTATAATATTTTTGCTTGGCAGGAAACTTAGTCTCGTGTTTGCGGTTTTCACCCTGAGGGAAGTATCCGTTCAATACATGTAAGGTTTCAGAGTTACTGAGTGTATATTGAGTATGAATAAAGCGTTTTTGGCTGTCTTCATCATCCCCTGGAAATCCTTTGTAAGTGTTTACACAAGGTAAATCAGACATGGTAGCCACGCCATAGTGAGCTTTTTGGCTGTGTACTTCTGCGGGCATACCCAGTTCCATTGCCCATTCAAGGGGGAATTGCTCTGGCGTCGCTTTAACTTCTTGCATGCCAATGATGTTGGCTTTCATGTTATTTTTGATCTCTTCAACCTGATGCTGACGAGCTCGTATTCCATTTACGTTGAAAGAAACAATTTTCATGATAAGACCGTGACATTTAGATTAATGGCGTCATTATAAACAACTAGAACAATAAACAAAAAGGGTAGTTTATGCAGTGGCTTTCAGCTGATCCCTCATACGTAGGATTTCTGGTGGTAGATTTGGTGGCTATATTCTGTCTAGTGGCGGGAATGCGCTGGATAAGCCGTTTTTTAGTGAAACCGGTTACGCGTCGCTCTGAAGCCAGTAATATTGAAACCGCAGCCGCTGTTATCGCACTTATGTTAGCGTTAACAGGTGTAACGTCAGGATCATTTAGCCTAACGTTAAGTGATGAGTGGTGGCTGGTGATTAGTTATGGCCTGTTGGCAATTGTGTTGTTGCGATTAGGTGTTTGGCTTCAAGATAAAATGATTTTACCCGCCCTTGATCTAAATCACTCCACTATTCAAGGGAATATGGCGGCCGCATTTATTACTGGCGCCCATTTAATTGGTACAGCGATTGTCATTCGTTCGGCCATGCAATGGACCTCACAGGATGCTGATCTGGGTTTAGTGGCGCTATTGTTGGGTTTTATTATTTCTCAGTTTTTATTGGCGTTAGAAACACGATTACGCATCACGTGGATGACAGGATTGTTATCGGCTATTGATAGTAAGTCTACGCCTTTGGCTTTAAAGGCCGGTGCACAACATATAGGTGCGGCGTTAGCCATAAGTGGCGGTGCTCATTTTGCGTCGGCCATAGAGTACCAACTAGAGCTTGCCGTTTTGGCTTGGTTGTTTAGCTCATTAGTTTTTCTGCTGGCATATTTAGCGTTGGCGGAATTATGTGTGCGCTTTATTTTGCCAAAAGGTGAGGTGTATGAAGGAGGGCGTCCCGCACTGGAGGGCGCAATCTATCTTGGTTGGGGTTTTATCTTGCCGGCATTAGCCAGCTAAATGTTGCTTGGTCACGGTTCAAACAGACTTAAAAGCCTTAACTCTGTTTGAACCGTGTGAAAATTATATTCGAATAGTTAAGAAGGTTTAAACACCTTAATATTATCGCGACCTGTTTGTTGAAGTTGCTGAGCGTGTACTTGGCTCATTGTGCCTTTTGCGCAGTATAGCAATACATTGTTATTGCTAGGCAACTCTTCAAGTCGACTCATTAATTCATAAAATGGAATTTTAATGATTTGGTTATTCGTTAAGTGGAGCGGACTTTGCTCTTCTTCTTGAGGGGCGCGAATATCTATAATCACATCTTTGGTGTCGGGCACTTGCACCAGCTCAATGTCTAAAACGCCGTCACTGCTCGATAAAACACTGTTTATATGTTCAACTTTTTTATTGGCAATGGCTTCTTGCAATACCGTAAAATCGAATTTACCTTCCTCAAATTCTACTTTTTCAATACGTGCACGTGTTGTGGGTTTAACTGAAATTACACCACAATATTCTGGCATGCGTGCGGCAAAATCATAGGCGCCTATTTTCCTTGAAATATTAATGATTTCAGGTTTGTCCATGCAAATTAGCGGACGTAATACCAGTGTATCCGTTACCGCATCAATTACGTTTAAGTTGCGTAATGTCTGGCTGGATACTTGCGCAATACACTCACCGGTAACAAGTGATTCAATGCCCAGTTCTTCGGCTACGTCGCTGGCTGCGCGCAGCATCATACGCTTCAGAATGACACCCATTTGAGAGTTGTCGACATTTTTTAGAATCTCGGCGACAACGCCTTCAAAGGGTACTGTTACAAATTTTACGCCATGGGAACTTGCATACT